>CALVZR010000044.1 GCA_944372565.1 uncultured Clostridia bacterium
AGGGAAGAACGCAAAAGCGATACAAGAATATGTAGCAAATCAGCTAAAGACGGACAAAGAAGCAGACCAGTTGAGCATCTTTGACCCGAGAGACCCGTTGACGGGTAGCAAGTAACCAATGCATGGCTGGCAGGCCAACCAAAGAGCGCATTTGCGCTACGCCAGTGAACAAGGGCTATGCCCGAAAAATAAAAACCACCCGCTATGCGGGTGGATGATTATTATTTTTCCGCCGGTTTTTTGCCGCCGCCGGGCGGGCAGAAAGAGCGGAAAAGCCGGGCGGCGGACGCAGCGCGGAAGAGCAGAAAAAGGAGTGAAAAATATGAAAAAAGTCGGCATCGTGATGGGCAGCGACAGCGATCTGCCCGTTCTGGAAAAGGCGGCGGGCGTGCTGGAAAAATACGGCGTGCCCTTTGAAATGCACGTATATTCGGCGCACAGAACGCCCGTGCAGGCGCGCGAGTTCGCCCTGAACGCGGAGAAAAACGGGTTCGGCGCCATCATTGCGGCGGCGGGCAAAGCGGCGCACCTCGCGGGGAGCATCGCGGCGAATACCACCCTTCCCGTCATCGGCATCCCGGTGAAGTCCTCCACGCTCGACGGGCTGGACGCGCTCTTGTCCACCGTGCAGATGCCCTCGGGCATCCCCGTTGCCACCGTGGCGATCGACGGCGCGGAAAACGCCGCGCTGCTGGCGGTGGAAATTCTGGCGGTTTCGGACGCGGCGCTCAGAGAAAAACTGACTGCGGCGCGCAAAGCCGCGGAGGAAAAGGTGCTCGAAAAGAACCGCGCGGTGGAAGAAAAATTCAACCGTTGAAACAAAACATCGTTATCAACTTTCGGAAAAATTCTTTATTTTTAAGGAGAAATGCAAAATGGAAAAGACTGTTCAGCTTTACGAAGGAAAGGCGAAGAAGGTTTTCGCCACCGACGATCCCGATTGCTGCATCGTGTCGTATAAAGACGACGCAACCGCGTTCAACGGGCTCAAAAAAGGCACGATTTCGGGCAAGGGCGCGATCAACAACCGCGTGACCAACTATCTGATGAAACTTCTGGAAAAGAACGGCATCCCCACGCACTTCGTCAAGGAACTCAACGACCGCGAAACGGTGGTGAAGAAGGTGAAGATCGTTCCCCTCGAAGTCATCGTGCGCAACATCGCGGCGGGCTCGCTTTCCAAGCGCCTGGGCGTGCCCGAAGGGACCAAGCTCGCCTCCACCGTGCTCGAATACTGCTATAAAGACGACGCGCTGGGCGATCCCATGGTCAACGAATATCATATCCTCGCTATGGGCTGGGCGACGAAAGAAGAGCTCGATCTCATCGCCTCCTACGCGCTGAAAATCAACGAGGTGCTTTCCGATTACCTCAAAGACGTGAACATCGAACTCATCGATTTCAAACTGGAATTCGGCAAGACTTCGGACGGCAAGATCGTCCTCGCGGACGAAATTTCCCCCGATACCTGCAGGTTCTGGGACAGCGTGACCAAAGAAAAGCTGGATAAAGACCGTTTCCGCCGCGACCTCGGCGGGGTGGAAAACGCTTATCACGAAGTATTGAAACGCCTTCTGGGAGAGTAAAACGTGAGAAAGATCAACGAAGAGTGCGGCGTGTTCGGCATCTTTTCCGAAAAGAAGATCGACGTTGCGCACCTGGCATATTACGGGCTGTTCGCCCTGCAGCACAGGGGGCAGGAATCGGCGGGCATCGTCGTGAACGACGACGGCGTGTTCCGCACGCATAAGGACGACGGGCTGGTGAACGACGTGTTCACGCCCGCGGTGATGGATAAGCTCGGCGAGGGCAATATGGCAGTCGGGCACGTGCGCTACGGCACGACGGGCAGCAAGGGGCTTGCGAACGCCCAGCCCATCGT
The DNA here is from genome assembly GCA_944372565.1 of uncultured Clostridia bacterium. GTDB lineage: Bacteria > Bacillota > Clostridia > Christensenellales > Borkfalkiaceae > UMGS775. The sequence continues at coordinate 1,883 of CALVZR010000044.1, forward strand.
CGTGCGGCACATCAAGGGCTCTATGGCGCTGGCGCACAACGGCAACCTCGTCAATTCCTACGAACTGCGCACCATGCTCGAAGAACAGGGTTCCATTTTCCATTCCACGAGCGATACCGAAGTCATCTCCTATATGATCACAAAAGAGCGCATCAACGCCTGCTCCATCGAAGAGGCGGTGGACCGCGCGATGAAGAAAATAAAGGGCGCTTATTCGCTCGTCATCATGTCGCCGCAGAAGATGATCGCCGTGCGCGACCCCAACGGGTTCCATCCGCTCTGCTACGGGCGGCGCAAGGACGGCGCATACGTCATCGCCTCCGAAACGTGCGCGCTCGACGCCGTGGGGGCGAAGTTCGTGCGGGACGTGCTCCCCGGCGAAATGGTGGTGTTCACCAAGGGCGGCGTGCTCTCGGTGAAGGATAACTGCGGCACGGCAAAGCCCTCGATGTGCATTTTCGAATACATCTATTTCGCCCGCCCGGATTCCATGCTGGACGGCTGTTCGGTGCACGAGGCGCGCATCCGCGCGGGGGAATTCCTCGCGGAAGATTACAAGGTGAACGCGGATATCGTGATCGGCGTGCCCGACAGCGGCATAGACGCCGCCATCGGCTATTCGAGAAGATCGGGCGTCACCTACGGCGTGGGGCTCATCAAAAACAAATATATCGGCAGGACGTTCATCGCCCCCGGGCAGAAATCGAGGGAAAACCTCGTGCGCATCAAGCTCAATGCGGTGCCCTCCACGGTCAAGGGGAAGAAAGTCATTATGGTGGACGATTCCATCGTGCGCGGCACGACGAGCGCGCCCATCGTGAAACTGCTGCGCGACGCGGGCGCCAAGGAAGTGCATATGATGGTCGCCGCGCCCCCCTTCCTCAACCCCTGCTATTACGGCACGGATATCGACAGCAAGGAAAATCTCATCGCCTGCAAGCACACGGTGGAGGAGATCGCGAAGATCATCGGCGTGGATTCGCTGGGCTATCTGAACCCCAAATATCTCAGATACCTCGCGGGGGACGGCACGAAAGGGTTCTGCACGGCGTGTTTCGACGGCGCATATCCCACAGAGGTCCCCGAAAAGATCTACAAGAACAAATTTGAAAGCAAGATCGCGGATAAGGAGTGAGTATGGAAAAGAGTTTCAGCGAAAGCTACAAAGCGGCGGGCGTGGACATCACCGCCGGCTATAAGGCGGTGGAACTGATGAAGCGCCACGTTTCCCGCACGCTCACCGAGGGCGTCGTTTCGGACATCGGCGGATTCGGCGGACTGTTCGCGCCCGACCTTTCGGGGATGAAACAGCCCGTGCTCGTGAGCGGCACGGACGGCGTGGGCACAAAACTCAAACTCGCTTTCCTCATGGACAAGCACGATACCGTGGGCATCGACTGCGTGGCGATGTGCGTGAACGACGTGATCTGCTGCGGCGCGCGCCCGCTCTTTTTCCTCGATTATATCGCCGTGGGCAAAAACGTGCCCGAAAAGGTGGCGGACATCGTGAAGGGCGTGGCGGAGGGCTGCGTGCAGTCGGGCAGCGCGCTCATCGGCGGGGAAACGGCGGAGATGCCGGGATTTTACCCCGAAGACGAATACGACCTCGCGGGATTTTCCGTGGGCATCGTGGATAAATCGAAAATCCTCGACAAAACGAGGATAGAAGAGGGGGACGCGCTCGTGGCGCTGCCCTCTTCGGGCGTGCATTCCAACGGCTTTTCGCTCGTGCGCAAGGTGTTCGGCATCGAGCGCGCGGACCTGAAAAAGCCGCTCGCGGAGCTGGGCGGAAAGTCCTTGGGCGAAACACTGCTCGCGCCCACCAGAATTTATGTGAAACCCATGCTGAAACTCTTCGCGGAGGCGGACGTGAAGTCCGTTTCCCACATCACGGGCGGCGGGTTTTACGAAAACATTCCGCGCAGCCTGCCCGCGGGCTTTGCCGCGAAGATCTGCAAGGACACGGTGAAAACGCCGCCCATCTTCCGCCTGATTCAAAAGGAAGGCGGCATTTCGGAGCGCGATATGTTCAACACCTTCAATATGGGCGTGGGGATGGTGGCCGTCGTGGCGAAAAAGGACGCCGAAAAGGCGGTTTCCGTGCTGCGCGCGGCGGGCGAGGACGCCTACGTTCTCGGCGAGATCGTGAAAGGGGACGGCGTGATCTTATGCTGAACCCCGTAAAGACGGCGGTGTTCGTTTCGGGCGGCGGCACCAATTTGCAGGCCCTTTTAGACGCGCGTGCCGCGGGAAAGCTCGGCAGCGCGGACATCGCGCTCGTCGTGGCGGATAAGGAAACGGCTTTCGCCCTCGAACGGGCGAAAAAGGCGGGCGTGGAGACCGAAGTCGTCGTGCGGAAGGGCAAAACGCAGGAGGAATTCGAGGCGGGGCTGATTGCCGCGCTCGAAAGAAAGGGAATCGGCCTCATCGTGCTCGCGGGATTTATGTGCATTTTAAGCGGAAATTTCACGAAACGGTACGAAAACCGCATTCTGAACGTGCACCCCTCGCTCATCCCGTCGTTCTGCGGCAAGGGCTATTACGGGCTGAAAGTGCACGAGGCGGCGCTCGCCTACGGCGTGAAGGTGACGGGCGCGACGGTGCATTTCGTGAACGAAGTGCCGGACGGCGGGAAGATCATTTTGCAAAAGGCCGTGAACGTGGAGGAGGGCGATACCCCCGAAACGCTGCAGCGGCGCGTGATGGAACAGGCGGAGTGGAAAATTCTGCCCGCCGCCGTGGAAAAGGTGGCGGAACAAATCGCAAAGGAAAAGGACGTATGAGCATCTATAAGATAAATCGGATCGGAGAAATTCTCAAAGACAACGAATACGTGGGCAGGGGCATCATTACGGGGCTTTCCGCCGACGCAAAGAAGGCGGCGTTCGCCTACTTCATTATGGGCAGGAGCGCCAACAGCCGCAACCGCATTTTCGAGGAAAAGGGGGAAGACGTGATCATCTATCCCTACGACGCGTCCAAGGTGGAGGACCCCTCTCTCATCATCTATTCGCCCGTGCGCAAAGCGGGAAAGCGGGTGGTGGTGACCAACGGCGACCAGACGGACACGGTGTGCGACTTCCTCGCCGCGGGCAAGACGTTTGAAGAGGCGCTCGAAACGCGCTGTTTCGAGCCGGACGCGCCCAACTTCACCCCCCGCATCAGCGCGCTCCTCGATGTTACGGACGGCTATACCTATAAACAGAGCATTTTAAAGAGCGGGGACGAAGATGGGAGCGTGTGCAACCGCTATACCTTTTCGTATGCGCCCGTCGCGGGGCTGGGGCATTTCATCCACACCTACAACGAAAACGGCAACCCCATTCCCACGTTCACGGGGGAACCCGAACGGGTGAAAATTCCCGATTCCCCGCAGGATTTCGCAAAGGAGATCTGGGAAAACCTCAACGAAGAAAACAAAATTTCGCTTTACGTGCGCTATATCGGCATTGCGGACGGCAGGAGCGAAAGCGTTCTTATCAATAAATATCGGAAGGCGGAGAAATAAATGGAGAACAAGGAAAAGTATATCAGCCCGTTTTCCGCGCGGTACGCTTCCGAGGAGATGCAGCATATCTTTTCGGAAAGTTTCAAGTTCAGAACGTGGCGGAAACTGTGGATCGCCCTCGCAAAGGCGGAAAAAAAACTGGGGCTGGACATCACGGACGAACAGATCGCGGAACTCGAGGCGCATAAGGACGATATCAACTACGAAGTCGCCGAGGCGCGCGAAAAACTCGTGCGGCACGACGTGATGAGCCACGTTTACGCCTACGGGCAGCAGTGCCCGAAAGCTGCGGGCATCATCCACCTCGGCGCCACGAGTTGCTACGTGGGGGACAATACCGACGTGATCATTCTGCGGGAGGCTTCCCGCATCGTGCTCGAAAAGTGCGCGCAGGTGCTCAAAAACCTTTCGGATTTTTCGCTGAAATACAAGGCAGTGCCCTGCCTCGCCTATACGCACCTGCAGCCCGCGCAGCTCACCACCGTGGGCAAGCGCGCCACGCTCTGGGCGTACGAACTTTCCATGGACGTGGAGGAACTGGAATTCCGTCTGGAAAAACTGCTCCTGCTCGGCTCCAAGGGCACCACGGGCACGCAGGCGAGTTTTATGGAACTCTTCGACGGCGACGAGAAAAAAGTGCTCGCGCTGGAAGACGAAATCGCAAAGGAAATGGGCTTTCCCGGCAGCGTTCCCGTTTCGGGGCAGACGTATTCGCGCAAAGTGGACGCCTATTTCCTCTCCGCCCTTTCGGGCATCGCGCAGAGCGCGTATAAATTCGCAAACGATCTGCGCATTCTGCAATCCTTCGAGGAAGTGGAAGAGCCGTTTGAAAAGAATCAGATCGGTTCCTCCGCAATGCCCTACAAGCGCAATCCCATGCGGTGCGAACGCATCTCGGCGCTGGCGCGGTACGTCATCGCGGATTCGCTCAATCCCGCGTTCACCGCGGGCACGCAGTGGTTCGAGCGCACGCTGGACGATTCGGCGAACAAGCGCCTTTCGGTGGCGGAGGCTTTCCTCGCGGTCGATTCCATTCTCAATATCTACATCAACGTAACGGCAAACCTCGTCGTTTACGAAAAGGTCATCGCCCGCCGCGTGATGGAAAAACTGCCCTTTATGGCGACCGAAAACATTCTGATGAAGTCGGTGAAAAACGGGGGGAACAGGCAGGAACTGCACGAGCGGCTGCGCGTGCATTCGCACGCCGCGGCGGCGAAAGTCAAGCTCGAAGGCGGGAAAAACGATCTGATCGAGCGGGTGGAAAACGACCCCGCTTTCCCCGTCACGCGGGAGGAGATCGAGAGCGAACTCGACCCCAAACTCTATATCGGCAGGTGCGTTTCGCAGGTGGAAAACTTCAACGAAACGGTGATCGCGCCCATACTCGAAAAATATCACAACGCGGAGATCAAAACCGATCTGAAGGTGTAAAACTATGAAAGAATTTGAACTCAAATACGGCTGTAACCCCAATCAGAAACCCGCGAAGATCTTTATGGAGGACGGCAAAGACCTCCCCATCGAGATCTTAAACGGCAAACCCGGATATATCAATTTTCTGGACGCGTTCAATTCCTGGCAGTTGGTGAAGGAACTCAAAGAGGCCACGGGGATGTGCGCGGCTACCTCCTTCAAACACGTCAGCCCCGCGGGCGCGGCGCTCGGCGTGAAACTGAACGAAAAGGAGAAAAAGGCGTGTTTCGTAGATGACGTGGAGGGGCTGGATTCCAGCCCGCTCGCCTGCGCTTACGCCCGCGCGCGCGGCACGGACAGGATGAGTTCGTTCGGCGATTTCATCGCCCTTTCGGACGAATGCGACGAAGTGACGGCGAAGATCGTTTCGCGCGAGGTTTCGGACGGCATCATCGCCCCCGCGTATTCCCCCGAAGCGCTGAAAATCCTCAAAGGCAAACGCAAGGGCGGCTATAACATCGTGAAGATCGACCCCGCCTACGTGCCCGCCGAACGGGAGAGAAAACAGGTGTTCGGCATCACGTTCGAGCAGGGGAGAAACAATTTTAAAATCGACAGGGCGCTGCTTTCTAATATCGTTACGAAAAACAAAGATCTCACGGACGACGCGGCGCGGGATATGATCGTTTCGCTCATCACGCTCAAATACACGCAGTCCAATTCGGTGTGCTTTGCGGAAAACGGGCAGGCCATCGGCGTGGGCGCGGGGCAGCAGTCGCGCATCCACTGCACGCGGCTCGCGGGGAACAAGGCGGATTTGTGGCACCTGCGCCAGAGCGACAAGGTGCTTTCGCTCGAATTTGCCGACGGCGTGGGCAGACCCGAAAGGAACAATATCATCGATATCTACCTTTCGGAGGATTTCGCGGACGTAACCGCCGAAGGCAACTGGCAGAAATATTTCAAAACGAAACCCGCGGTGTTTTCCAAGGAAGAACAGAGGGAGTTTCTCTCTAAAATCGACGGCGTAACGCTGGGCAGCGACGCGTTCTTCCCCTTCGACGACAATATCGACCGCGCGAAGAGGAGCGGCGTGAAGTACGTGGCGGAGCCGGGCGGTTCCGTGCGGGACGACATCGTGATCGCTTCGGCGGATAAATACGGTATGGTGATGTGCTTTACGGGCATGCGCCTGTTCCACCATTAAGAAAAGGAGAGAGCGGATGAAAATTCTCGTCATCGGCGGCGGCGGTCGGGAACACGCCGTCGTGAAAGCCATCAGGAAAAACCCGAAAGCCGAAAAGATATGGGTGCTGCCGGGCAACGGCGGTATGGCGGCGGACGCGGAATGCGTGCCGGGAAACGCCAAGGACGTGAAGGCGGTTGCCGATTTCGCGGCGGCGCACGGCGTGGATTTCGCCGTGGTCACGCCCGACGATCCGCTCGTTCTCGGCGCGGTGGACGAGCTGGAGAGCAGGAACATCAGATGTTTCGGGCCGAGGAAGAACGCCGCGATCATCGAGGGAAGCAAGGTGTTCGCCAAGGAACTGATGAAAAAATACGGCATTCCCACGGCGGCTTACGAAACGTTTTCGGACAGGGAGGCGGCGCTCCGCTATGTAAAAAAAGCCCCGCTGCCCGCCGTGATCAAGGCGGACGGGCTGGCGCTCGGCAAGGGCGTGATCATCGCGCCGACCCGCGAAGAGGCCGCCGCCGCCGTCGATTCTATGATGAAGGAGAAGATCTTCGGCGAGAGCGGCGCGAAAATCGTCGTGGAGGAATTTCTCACGGGGCCGGAAGTGAGCGTGCTCTGCTTTACGGACGGCAAGTGCGTCAAACCGATGGTTTCTTCCATGGACCATAAACGCGCGGGCGACGGGGATACCGGGCTGAACACGGGCGGTATGGGCACGGTGGCGCCAAATCCCTACTATACCGAAAAGATCGCCGCGGAGTGTATGGAAAAGATTTTCCTGCCCACCGTGGACGCGATGAACCGCGAAGGGCGCACCTTCAAGGGCTGTTTGTATTTCGGGCTGATGCTCACGGAAAACGGGCCGAAAGTCATCGAATACAACTGCCGTTTCGGCGATCCCGAAACGCAGGTGGTGCTGCCCCTTCTTGAAAGCGACCTTTTGGAGATTATGCTCGCCGTTGCCGAAGAACGGCTTTCGGAAACCGAAGTGAAATTTTCGGACGGCGCGGCGTGCTGCGTGGTGATGGCTTCCGAGGGGTATCCGTCAAAATACCAAACGGGCTTTCCCATATCCCTTCCCGAAACGGAGGCGGACGAGGAAATTTACATCGCCGGCGCGAAAGCCGAGGGCGGAAAACTGCTCACGAGCGGCGGGCGTGTGCTCGGCGCCGTGGCGAAGGCGGAAGATCTGAAAACGGCGGTGGAGAAAGCCTACCGCCTGAGCGATAAAATACATTTTGAAAACGCTTACCGGCGCGGCGACATCGGCGCGCGCGCCCTGCAAGCGCTCGGGGAGAACGGCTGATGGTATATCGCGTTTACGTCGAAAAGAAAAAAGAATTCGCGGGGGAGGCGGAAAAACTCCGCGCCGAGCTTTGCGAACTTCTGGAAATCAAGGGGCTTGAAGGGCTCAGGATCGTCAACCGCTACGACGCGGAGAACATCGACGAAGAGCTGTTTGCCGCCTCGGTGAAAACGGTGTTTTCCGAACCGCAGGTGGATACGGCCTCCCGCACGCTCGAAACCGGGGGCGCGGCGGCGGTGTTCGCGGTGGAATACCTTCCCGGGCAGTTCGATCAGCGCGCCGATTCGGCGGCGCAGTGCATCGGGCTCATTTCCCGCAAGGAACGCCCGCTCGTCCGCTCGGCGAAAGTTTATGTTTTATACGGTTCGCTTTCCGAAAAGGAACTGGCTGCCGTAAAAAAATACGTCATCAACCCCGTGGAGGCGCGCGAGGCCTCCCTCGGCGAATACGACACGCTCAAAGCCGAATACGCCCTGCCTTCCGCCGTGGAAACGGTGGAGGGCTTCCTCGCTCTGGAAGGGGAGGAACTCGAAGCGTTCGTGAAGAAATATTCCCTGGCGATGGACGCGGCGGACGCGGCGTTCTGCCGCGATTATTTCCGCAAGGAGGGGAGGGATCCCACCATCACGGAGATCCGTATGATCGACACCTATTGGTCGGATCACTGCCGCCACACCACCTTCCTGACGACGGTGGACGACGCAAAGATCGAGGATAAGGAGATCGAAAACACCTACCGCGCCTACCTCGCCGCGCGCGAGGCGCTGGGCAGGAAAAAGCCGGTGAATTTAATGGATCTCGCCACGCTGGCGGTGAAACAGCTCAAAAAGAGCGGAAAACTCGATAAACTGGACGAATCGGAGGAAATCAACGCCTGCACCGTGAAGATCAAGGTAACGGTGAACGGCGAAAAACAGGACTGGCTGCTGCTTTTCAAGAACGAAACGCACAACCACCCCACGGAAATCGAGCCGTTCGGCGGCGCCGCCACCTGCATCGGGGGCGCCATACGCGACCCGCTTTCGGGCAGGAGTTACGTATATGCCGCGATGCGCGTGACGGGGGCGGGCAATCCCCTCGCGCCCGTGAAGGAGACCATCGAGGGCAAACTGCCCCAGCGCAAGATCACCACGACGGCCGCGGCGGGTTATTCTTCCTACGGCAACCAGATCGGCCTGGCGACGGGGCTGGTGGACGAAATCTATCACGAAGGCTATGTGGCAAAGCGAATGGAAATCGGCGCGGTTATCGCGGCGGCGCCCGCGAAAAACGTGGTGCGCAAAACGCCCGAAAAGGGGGACGTCGTCATCCTGCTCGGCGGCAGAACGGGGCGGGACGGCTGCGGCGGCGCGACGGGTTCGAGCAAATCGCACACCCTTTCCTCGCTTTCGACCTGCGGGGCGGAAGTGCAGAAGGGCAACGCGCCCGAAGAGCGTAAATTGCAGCGGCTTTTCCGCAACGGGGAGGCCACGCGGCTCATCAAACGGTGCAACGACTTCGGCGCGGGCGGCGTTTCGGTGGCGATCGGCGAACTTGCCGACGGGCTGGATATCGATCTGAACGCCGTTCCCAAAAAGTACGAGGGGCTGGACGGCACCGAACTCGCCATCAGCGAATCGCAGGAGAGAATGGCGGTGGTGGTTTCCGCAAAGGACGCGGAAAAATTCATCGCCCTCGCGGACGCGGAAAACCTGGAAGCGACCGTCGTTGCGAAGGTGACGGACGAAAACCGCCTCACCATGACGTGGAACGGCAAAAAGATCGTGGACGTTTCGCGGGAATTTCTCTCTTCCAACGGCGCGGAAAAACACACCTCCGTGCGGGTGGAAAAGCCCCTGCCGTTCGCGCGGGAAATCAAGGAAAACTTCGCGCCCGCCCTCTTCGCGCTGGCGGAAGATCTGAACGTGTGCTCCAAGCGCGGGCTTTCGGAGCGGTTCGATTCCACCATCGGCGCGAACACCGTGCTTATGCCCTTCGGCGGAAAATGCCAGCGCACGCCCGCGCAGGCGATGGCGCATACCGTTTCGGTGGAAAAAGGGGAAACGGACGATTGCAGCGTGATGGCGTACGGATACAATCCGTATATTTCGGAAAAAAGCCCCTATCACGGGGCGTATCTCGCGGTGGTGGAGAGCGTTTCCAAGCTCGTCGCCGCGGGCGCCTCTTTCGAGGACGTGTATCTCACCTTCCAGGAATATTTTGAAAAGCCGGGGAAAGATCCCGCGCGCTGGGGCAAACCCTTCGCCGCCCTGCTCGGCGCCTACCGCGCCCAGATCGAACTGGGCGTCGGCGCCATCGGCGGCAAGGATTCCATGAGCGGCACGTTCGAGCATATCGACGTTCCGCCCACCCTCGTTTCCTTCGCGGTAACGACCGACAAGGCGGAAAACATCGTTTCGGGAGAATTCAAAAAGGCGGGGGACAAAGTCGTTTGGCTGCGCCCCGCCTGCGATAAAAACGGCCTGCCCGAACCCGAAAGCCTGAAAGAGGTGTTCGGCAAGGTCGCCGCGCTCGTGCGGGCGAAAAAGGCGGTAGCCGTCTATACGCCTACTTACGGCGGCGCGGCGGAAGCCGTGATGAAGATGTGCTTCGGCAATATGCTGGGCTTCGCCTTTGCAAAGGGCGTGAAAAAAGAAGAACTGTTCGCTTACGGCTACGGCAGTTTCGTGATAGAACTTTCTTCCGGTGCGGAAGGGCTCGACGAGCTCGGCGAAGTGATCGGAGAAAAGGAAATCGTTTTCGGCGGCGAACGCGCGGATCTCGAAAAGCTGTATTCGGCATACGAAAGCAAGCTCGAACCCGTTTTCCCCGTAAAGACGCCCGAACCCAAACTCTTCGTTCCCGCGTTTTCCTATGAACGCAAACAAACCCTTTCGGCCGCGGTGAAGACCGCGCGCCCCGTGGCGCTCATCCCCGTTTTCCCGGGGACGAACTGCGAATACGATACGGCGAAAGCCTTCGACGCGGCGGGCGTGCAGACGGATATTTTCGTCATCAACAACCTCACCGCGGCGGGCGTGGCGCGCTCCGCGGACGAATTCGCAAAGCGCGTCGCGAAGAGCAATATCGTGTTCATTCCCGGCGGATTTTCCGGGGGCGACGAGCCGGACGGCTCTGGCAAGTTCATCACGGCGTTTTTCCGCAACGCCGCCATCCGCGAGGCCGTGGAGGAGCTGCTTAACAAACGCGACGGGCTGATGGGGGGCATCTGCAACGGATTCCAGGCGCTCATCAAGCTGGGGCTGGTTCCCTACGGGAAGATCTGCGAGATCGACGAGAATATGCCCACGCTCACTTTCAACGACATCGGGCGGCACCAGTCCCGCCTCGTGAATATCCGCGTCGCCTCCGACAAGTCGCCGTGGTTTAAGAATACAAAAGTCGGGGAGATCTACACCGTGCCCGTATCGCACGGCGAAGGGAAGTTCATCGCGGACGATTCCACGATCGCCGCGCTGGCGGAAAACGGACAGATCGCCACGCAGTACGTCGATTTAAGCGGCGCCCCCACGCTGAACGTGGATTTCAATCCCAACGGGTCGGTGTGCGCGATCGAGGGCATCACCTCGCCCGACGGCAGGGTGTTCGGCAAGATGGGGCACAGCGAACGCAAGGGCAGGCACCTTTATAAAAACGTTTTCGGCAGGTACGATATGAAACTGTTTGAAAGCGCGGCGGAATATTTCAAATAAGGGAGAAGAGATGAAGAGCGATATCGAAATTGCGCAGGAAACCCCGCTGAAAGACATCGGGGAGATCGCCGCGATGCTGGGCATCGGGGAAGAGCACATTTCCCGTTACGGAAAATACAAGGCGAAAGCCGATCTTTCCCTTCTCGACGGCGAAGGGAAAGAGGGAAAACTCATTCTGGTTACCGCCATCACCCCCACGCCCGCGGGCGAGGGCAAGACGACCACGACCATCGGGCTTGCAGACGGCCTGCGCCGCATCGGCAAGAAATCGGTCGTCGCGCTGCGCGAGCCTTCGCTCGGACCCGTGTTCGGCGTGAAGGGCGGCGCGACGGGGGGCGGCTACGCCCAGGTGGGGCCGTTCGAGGAGATCAATTTGCACTTCACGGGGGATTTCCACGCCATCGGCGCGGCGAACAACCTGCTCTGCGCCATGCTGGATAACCACATCTACCAGGGGAACGCCCTCGGCATCGACCCGCGCCGCGTGGTCATCCGCCGCTGCGTGGATATGAACGACAGGCAGCTTCGCTCGGTTGTGGACGGGCTGGGCGGCAAGGTCAACGGCGTGCCGAGAGAGGACGGATACGACATCACCGTCGCCACCGAAATGATGGCGGTGATGTGTATGGCAACCTCTTATAAAGATTTAAAAGAACGCTGCGCCCGTATGATCGTGGGCTATACGTACGACGACCGCCCCGTCACGGCGGGGGATCTGAAAGCGCAGGGCGCGATGACCGCTCTCCTCACGGAGGCGCTCCGCCCCAATCTGGCGCAGACCCTCGGCGGCACGCCCGCCTTCGTGCACTGCGGGCCGTTCGCAAACATCGCGCACGGGTGCAATTCCGTGCTCGCCACCCGTTTCGCCATGAAATTCGGCGATTACGCCGTTACGGAAGCGGGCTTCGGCGCGGACCTCGGCGCGGAGAAATTTCTCGATATCAAGTGCCGCCTCGCGGGGTTCCGCCCGTCGGCGGCCGTCGTGGTCGCCACGGTGCGCGCCCTCAAAATGCACGGCGGGCTGTCGAAGAGCGAACTCGGCGAGGAAAACCTCCCCGCGCTCGAAGCGGGGCTGCCCAACCTTTTGCGCCACGTTTCCAACATCAAGGACGTGTACGGCCTGCCCTCCGTGGTGGCACTCAACCGTTTCCCCACGGATACGGACGCGGAGATCGCCCTCGTGATGGAAAAATGCCGCGCGCTCGGCGTGAACGCCGTTTTGTCCACCGTATGGGCGGAAGGCGGCAAGGGGGGCGAGGATCTCG
>CALVZR010000045.1 GCA_944372565.1 uncultured Clostridia bacterium
TTCACCCAGCCCCACCGATACGGCGGCGGCCGCCGACGCCCCCTTCGCGAGGTCTTTCCACGCCGAAGGCGTGCCCGAAGTTACGCCTTCCCCGTCCACCGAAACGAGAAGATTGCTCCCGTAGTCGCCTCCCACCGTTACGGTGATGCGGTATTTCACCGCGATCGATTCCTGATTGTTCTGAATCGTAAGATTAACTTCCGCCCGGTCTCCCGGCACGATGTTTTGCAGCACGAGTTCGTTTGTTCCGTTCAGAGCCGCCGTGCCGCCGAGGTCGAACGTGCCCTGCGTGTCCGTTTCTTCTTCCATGCTCAGCGTTCTCACGGTTCCAAACGTCACGTCGGCGGAAATGCCGCCCGAACTCACCGTTACCGTGTTGTCGAAATCCTGCCCGAAGAGCGCGAACGTCGCCCCCGCGACGAGCGCCAGGCAGAGCGTGAGCAAAACCGCCGAAAGCGCGATCGCGTTTCTCTTGCTTTTCATAATATCGTTTCCTCCTTTCTTCTCCTGTCCGCAAAACGGGGTTTGCGCTTTATGAAAAAGCGCAAAGAGCCGCGGCTCTTTTTCCCGCTGTGCGGCGTTCTCTTAAACCGCCTGCACGGCGCGCACGAGCAGATCGAACTGCAATTCGGCGCCCATGGCGGAGTTGTCTATCCCATCGCCCGCGGCGAAGGAAACCTCCACCGTGAACGCGCCCTGCGCAGGGGTTTGCCCGCTCATGGCGTTCAGCCTGCCGAGGGCGATGTTCTGCCCGATTTGCGCCGCGTCCGCCAGCGCGAAACTGACGGGCGTGCCCGATTCGGGCGTAACCGTTACGGTGAGCTGCCTTGCAAGGGCGGCCTCCGCGTCCGTTTCGGGCAGCGTGAAGAGCACGCTCACGGTGTAATCGAAGGCTATGCCGCCGCGGTTTTCCACGCGGAGCGCCGCCTCCTGCCGCGCGCCCGGCACGATCTTTTGCAGATCGAACACCGTCTGATCGCCCGCTTCCGTGAGATCGACTTCGCTATCGTCCTCGAATGCAACGAGCAGCCCCTCCCCGTTCATACGGGTGCCCGAGAGGTTCGTCCGGTAGAGCCGCGCTTCCAGCGTGCCCGCGGAGAGGTGCACGGTCGATTGCGAATCGTCGGAAAACAGCGCGAAACTCGCCGCGACGACCGCCCCCACGCTGAGCAGGGCGAGCACCGCCGAGAGGACGATGGCTTTGGTTCTTGACAAACGCATGGCTTAGTCCTCCCCGTTTTCTTCATATGGTTTGTCGTTTTCCCCTGCGGGCGCTTCCGCCTGTTCCGCAAGCTGTTTTTCGCGCGCGAGGCGGCGCTTTTCCCTGCGCTGGGCGCGCTTTTCCTCGTCCTTGCGCTCGCGCTCGGCGAGGAAATCCCCGTAGGAAAGGTCGATGATGTCCTTCACGGAGTTCGCCATCTCCGCGGTTTCCACCTTCACGTCGATGGGTTTTTCCTTGATGTTCAGCCCGGCGTTGTCCGTATAAGCCGCGAAGTTGTTGTTCTGCACCGTGAGCCGCGCATATACGAAACCGCGCTTGAGCAGGATGCGCACCACCAGCTTTTTGCCGAGATATACGCTCGCGCTCTTGTCGTTCACGATCTTCTTCACGCCTTCCTTGCTCTCCGCGTGGGCGAGGATTTCGTCCACAAAGCCCTTCTGCTCCGCGGTGAGGTTTTCGTATGCCTCCGCATAGGGCACCGCCTCGTTGCGTTTGAGGAGAACCACGTCCTCCCCCTCCTCCACGGTGTAGGTTACGGCGCCGTCCGCCGCGGCGGTTTCCGTTTCGCCCTCCGGCTCCGTTTCCGCCTGTTGCGGCGATTCGGCTGCGGCGGGAGCCGCCGCGGGCGCTTCGCGCACGACGACGGGCGCCTCGCCTATGGGCACGAGTTCGTATTCCGTTCCGTCCACGATCACCGTTCTGCCCTTTTCGCCTTTTTTGTTCATCTTCACGAGCGCGGCGATGATCCAGACGATGAGCGCCAGCGCGAGCGCGCAGATGACGGCTACGCATACGATGAATAATGTTTCATTCATCTTTCTCTCTCCTTTCTTTTTTCAATTCTTCCACCTCGCGGCGCAGCCTTTCCAGTTCCGCGTCCCGCTCGGCGGCTTCCTCGTCCTTTTTTTCCTTCCTGCCCTCTCTCACCAGCCGCACGATGCGCGTGATCTCCACCGCCGCGATCGCCGCCGCCGGCACGATCAGGCAACACACGATCCCCGCGTCCGACCGCACGAACCGCAGCAGCCCGCCGAAAAACGAACTGTTTGAAATCACCCTGCCGATGACCCTTCCTTCCGAGGCGGTAAACACCTGCGTGTCGTTTTCCACGGCGTCCCCTTTCAGGGTGAATCGAAGGTTCCCGCCGTTTTCCTCGATCTCCGTAATCCTGTGCGTTACGGCAACTTCCCGCCCCGCGGCCTGCCAGCGGAACGTGATCACGTCCCCCACCTGCAAAGACCTGTAAAATTCTTCCTCGTCTTCCCACACCGTTTCGATGACGACGAGATCTCCCTTGTGAATGTTCGGCTCCATCGATTCCGATACCACGATGCGGAATTGCCTGCCGAACAGCGTTACGTCCTCTCCCCGCGCCGCATACGTTACCGTAATGACGAATGCCAGCGCCGCCACAACCAAAAAAAGAGCGATAACGATATTGAGTATCACGGAGAAAATTTTTCTCGCCCGTATCGTCATGCTCTTTCGCCGCCTTTCAGACTGTATTCGATTTTCAGTTCCGCGCGCTTGCCCTGCGCCTCGTTGCCTGCGGTTTCCGCCAGAGAATACGTTACGGAAAATTCAAAATCCCCCGAAACGCCGCACGACGCGCCGCTTTCGGCAAGCTGCGCCGCTTTGCCGGAAAAGATCTCCTTTCCCGCCACCGTGACCGCCACGTCGAGCGATTCCGTGAGCGCGTTCTCCTCTCCCAGGGTAAGGGAAAGCGAATACTCCGCCTCTCCCGTGAGGCGCACGGAATGTTCCACGGTTTTGCTCTGCCCGGGATACAGCCCTTCGATGTTCAGGTTTTCTTCCACGGGCGTGCCGTCCGTTTCGAGAACGAAACCGGAACCGCCCCCGTCCAGAAGATACGCCGCCGCGATCCCCGTTCCCGCCGCGATCAAAACCACGGCAACGATGAGAATTATCAGCGATTTGCCTTTCATCCGCATTCCGCCCTCCGTTTCTTTTCGGGAAAACAGCCGCGCGCAAA
>CALVZR010000046.1 GCA_944372565.1 uncultured Clostridia bacterium
CATGATCGCGGGAACGGGCGTGCTGGCTGCAGTGTTCCCTTGCGGGATTTGTTTTTTCGGCGTGCGGACGGCTTAACGTTTCCGTTGGAGTTTTACCGCGGCGGCGGTGTTCTGGTTTCTCTGTGCGGCGCTGTCGGCTGTGCCGTTTTCGTCGTCGAGGTCGTTTCTGCTCATTTCTTTCGCCGCCGCGGCGTCCTACATTCTTACGGGAATCCTGAATCTTTGTGCGGCAAGGACGGTCCGGAAAGAATATAAAAAAATAACCTTATAAAAACCGTTGACAAAACGCCGCTAAGGGCGTAAAATAGAAACGTAAAAGAAAACGGCGCCCCGCGACTGACGGGAAAACGCGGATCTCCGCGGGGAAACGGGCGCGCCGGGAAAAAAGCCGACCGTCTGGGCAGTTTCGATTTCATTCGAAACTGCCCTTTTTGTTTTATTTTCGGCAAAGGAGAAAACAACTTATGGATGCGTGGAATGGTTTCAAAGGCGAAAAATGGCGCGATTCGATCGACGTGCGGGATTTTATCCAAAGCAATTACACCCCTTATACGGGCGGCGAGGCGTTCCTCAGCGGCCCGACCGAACGCACGGAAAAACTGCGGGCAAAGTTTGAAAAACTCCTCGAAGAGGAGCGCGCGAAGGGCGGCGTGCTCGGCGTGGATACCGAAACGGTTTCCTCCCTTTTAAACTACCCCGCGGCGTATATCGATAAAGATCTCGAACTCATCGTCGGCTGTCAGACGGGCGCGCCGCTGGTGCGCGGGGTGAACCCCTTCGGCGGCATCCGTATGGCGCGTTCGGCGTGCAAGGCGTACGGATACGAACTTTCCGAAAAGGTGGAGGACGAATTCAGATACAGAACCACCCACAACGACGGCGTTTTCCGCGTGTACGGCGAAGATATGCGCAAGGTGCGCCACGCGGGCATCATCACGGGTCTGCCCGACGCCTACGGGCGGGGGCGCATCATCGGCGATTACCGCCGCGTTGCCCTCTACGGCGTGGACAGGCTCATCGAGGAAAAGAAAAAGGACAAGGCGGAAATCATCCTCGGCCTGATGGACGCGGAAACCATCAAACTTTCCGAAGAACTTTACGAGCAGATCGAATTTTTGGAAAAACTCAAAGCCATGGCGCAGATGTACGGCGAAGATATTTCCCGCCCCGCGGAAAACTTCCGCGAGGCCGTGCAGTGGGTGTATTTCGCATATCTTGCCGCCAACAAGGAGCAGAACGGCGCGGCGATGTCTTTGGGCAGGGTGAGCACCTTCCTCGATATCTACGCCGAGCGCGACCTGAAAAACGGCGCTTTAACGGAAAGCGGCGTGCAGGAGATCGTGGATCATTTCGTCATCAAACTGCGCGGAATGCGCCACCTGCGCACCCCCGAATACAACGAACTTTTCGGGGGCGACCCGATGTGGATTACCGAAAGCGTGGGCGGTATGGGGGAAAACGGCGTTACCCTCGTCACGAAAAACTCCTTCCGCTTTCTGCACACCCTCTATAACCTCGGCAGCGCGCCCGAGCCCAATTTAACGGTGCTCTGGTCGGAAAAACTGCCCGAAGCCTTCAAAAAATACGCCGCGAAGGTTTCCGCCGAAACCGATTCCATCCAATACGAAAACGACGATTTGATGCGGGAAGAGGGCGGCGACGATTACGCCATCGCCTGCTGCGTGAGCCGCATGAAGATCGGCAAACAGATGCAGTATTTCGGCGCGCGCTGCAACCTGGCGAAAACCCTTTTGATGGCGCTCAACGGCGGCAAGGACGAGCGCTATTTTATGCAGATCGGCCCCGAAATGCCCGTTTACGAGGGCGAAACGCTGGAATACGGCAAGGTGATGGAGCGTTTCGATTTCTACCTGAAATGGCTGGCGAAAACCTATGTGAACACGATGAACGTCATCCACTTTATGCACGATAAATACGCATACGAAAAATTGCAGATGGCGCTGCACGATACGCGCGTGGACCGGCCGATGGCGTTCGGCGTGGCGGGGTTGAGCGTGCTTGCCGATTCGCTTTCCGCAATCAGATACGCCAAGGTGAAACCCGTGAAAAACGAAAACGGCGTCATCGTGGATTTTGAAACGGAAGGGGAGTTCCCCAAATTCGGCAACGACGACGACCGCGTGGATTCCATCGCGAAAGAGGTGCTCGAAAAGCTGTATGCCTATCTTTGCGAAACGCCCGCATACCGCGGCGCAAAGCACACGCTTTCCGTGCTGACCATCACGTCCAACGTCGTTTACGGCAAAAAAACGGGCGCCACGCCGGACGGCAGAAAGGCGGGCGAACCCTTCGCGCCGGGGGCGAACCCCATGCACAACAGGGAAACGAACGGCGCGCTCGCCTCGCTCAACTCGGTTGCAAAACTCCCGTATGAAATCTGCAAGGACGGCATCTCCAACACCTTCTCCATCGTGCCCGAAGCGCTCGGAAAGACGGATGGAGAAAAGGTCAATAATCTCGTGGCGATTTTAGACGGCTATTTCGCGCAGCGCGCGCATCATCTCAATGTGAACGTCATGCGCCGCGAGCAGCTGATCGAGGCGATGGAAAACCCCGAAAAATACCCCAATCTCACCATCCGCGTTTCGGGGTATGCGGTGAACTTCCACAAGCTTTCCAAAGAGCAGCAGAGGGAAGTGATTTCGAGAACCTTCCACACGGAAGTTTAAAATGAAGGGCGTGATTTCGAGTTTTCAATCGCTCGGCACGGTGGACGGGCCGGGGGTGCGCTCGGTGGTGTTCGCCGCGGGCTGCCCGCTCCGCTGCGCCTACTGCCACAACCCCGAAACCTGGGAGAAGAAAGGGGAGGAGTGGGAGGCCGCCGCCCTTGCGGAAAAGATCTTCCGTTTCTATCCGTATATCAAAAACGGCGGCGTTACGTTCAGCGGGGGAGAGCCGCTTATGCAGGGGGAATTTTTCTGCGAGCTGGCGGGCATTCTGAAAGAGAAAAATCTTTCCGTCGCCCTCGATACGAGCGGCAACTGGCGGGATGATTTCACCCTTCCGCTTTTGGACGCGAGCGATATCATCCTGCTCGATATCAAGTTCACGAGCGAAGAATATTACGCCCGTACGACCCGCGGCAGTATGAAGAAGGCGTTGCCGTTCCCCGCCCTCTCCGCAGCGAAAAAAAAGCGCGTATGGATCCGCCAGGTCGTTTTGGAAATCGTTAACGACGGGGAGGAAAACGCGGAAAAATTAAAGCGGCTCCTCGCCCCGTTTTCGGGCGCGATCGAAAAGCTAGAGCTCCTTCCGTTTCGGAAAATCTGCCAGAGTAAATATGACAGAATGAACATCGTTTTCCCCTGTAAAGATCTGGCGGAAACAAGTCAGATTACGCTTGATAGAATGAATGCCGTTTTGCAAGCGAAAGACTAAGGATTTCCGCAACGATTCCAAAAAAATTTTTTTGTCTAAAACTCCTTTTTTTTCACCGCGGCGCGCGGGCGTGTTCTGCCCGCGCGCCGCGCTTTTTCATAAATTTTATTTTGGGGGTTGAAATGCGGGGAATTTCGTTGTATAATAAATTTATGAAAAGATATATCATCGCCTTGGACGAAGGCACAACGAGCACGCGCGCCGTTCTGTACGACGTGAAGGAAAAAAAGATCGCGCGCATTTTTTCGCGCCCGATCAGGCAGATCTATCCCGCGCCCGGATATGTGGAAGAGAGCGCGGGCGAGATCTGGGCGGAAACGCTTTCCGTTCTCGCGGAGGCGCTCGAAAGCGTTTTTGATCTTTCCGAGGTGGCGGGGATAGGCGTAGCCAACCAGCGCGAAACCGCCGTGATGTGTAACCGCAAAACCGGGCGGCCGATCGCGAACGCCATCGTGTGGCAGTGCCGCAGAACGGCGGACTACTGCGCCTCCCTCAAAGAGGAATATTCCGATTGGATTTACGAAAAGACGGGGCTTATTCCCGACGCGTATTTTTCCGCCACCAAGTTCAGATGGCTTTTGGAAAACGTGCCCGAGGCAAAGCGGCTCGCGGAAGAAGGAAACCTCTGCGCGGGCACGATAGACGCCTTTTTGATCTACAAACTCACCGACGGCAAATCGTTCGTAACCGACGCCACAAACGCCTCCCGCACAATGCTTTTCAACATCCGCAAGGGAACGTGGGACGAAGAGCTTCTCCGCTTTTTTTCCGTTCCGGAAGACGCCCTTCCGCGGGTGGTTTCCTGCACGGAAGTCGTGGGGGAATTTGAATACGAAAGGTCAAAAATTCCCGTCTGCGGAATCGCGGGCGATCAGCAGGCGGCGCTCTTCGGGCAGTGCTGTTTTGAAGAGGGCAGCGTGAAGATCACCTACGGCACGGGGATGTTTATGCTCTATAATATCGGGAAAAAACTGCCGCCCGAAAACGGGCTGGCGCTCACCACCGTAGCCTATAAACTCGGCGGGGAAACGACCTACGCGCTCGAAGGGAGCGTGTTCAACGCGGGGAGCGCGGTGCAGTGGCTGCGCGACGAGCTGGGGCTGATGAGCAAGGCGGAGCACAGCGAGCGTATGGCGCGCAAGGTGAAGGATAACGGCGGGGTGTATATCGTGCCCGCGTTCACGGGGCTGGGCGCGCCCTATTGGGCGAGCGAGGCGCGCGGAATCATCACGGGGATCACGCGGGGGGTCAACAAAAATCACCTTGCGCGGGCGGTGCTCGAAGCTATGGCGTATTCCGCGAAGGATCTTTCCGTCGTGATGGAAAAGATAAGCGGATTTTCGCCCAAGGTCATCCGCGCGGACGGCGGGGCGAGCAGAAACGATTTTCTTAGGCAGTTTCAATCGGATGTTTTGGGCGTATGCGTGGATAGACCTGCCGACGCGGAGAGCACGGCGCTGGGCGCGGCGTATCTCTGCGCGTTGGGGCTGGGGATCTTCACCATGGACGAAATCGGCGGATTGAGAAAAACGGAAAAGCTCTTTTCGCCTTCGCCCGATCGGGAAGTTTACGAAAAACTTTATGCGGGCTGGAACCGCGCCGTAAAACAGTGTTTATATAACGGCGGCTGAAC
>CALVZR010000047.1 GCA_944372565.1 uncultured Clostridia bacterium
CCGATACGTGGGATATCGATCAGCTGAACAAGACCATCGAGGCAAAACTTCTGCCCCCCGAAACCAATTTCATGACCAGGGAACGCGCCACGAACTGGGACTACGATTATATGCTCGAACAGCTCGACAAGGCGGTCGTGGAGGCGTACGAGGCGAAGATCGAGCGGTATAAGGAGCAGAACATCAACTTCCGCGAGATCGAAAAGATCGTGCTTCTGAAAAACGTGGACGGCAAGTGGATCGATCACATCGACGCGATGGATCAGCTCCGCAAGGGCATTTCGCTGCGTTCTTACGGCAACGTGGACCCCGTGATCGAATACAAGAAAGAGGGGCGCGAGATGTTCGAAGACATGACGATGAGCATCCAGGACGACACCGTGAGCGTGCTCTTAAAAGCCGAACTGCGCCGCGTGCCCGTGATCAAGCGGGAAGAAAAGAAAGACCTCGTTACCAACGAGGAAACGCCCGCCGCGCCCAAAAAGGCTGCGAAAACGGTGGGGAGAAACGACCCCTGCCCGTGCGGCAGCGGCAAGAAATACAAAAACTGCTGCGGCAGGAACGCGTAAATTTCTGGCAGATAAAAGGCGGATCGAAACGGTCCGCCTTTTTTGTTTTTGCGGGGGGATTTTTTGCCGCTCTCCCGCCGCAGGGTGTTTTTACCGTTTTCCCGCCGCGGCGATTTTATTGACAAAGCCTTTTAAAAATGTTATACTTTTGCTGAACAGGAGTTTTTTATAAAAAAACGCCGAAATCGTGCGAATTTCGGCGGCAAATAATGAAAAAATTACCGTTTCAAAAAATGTATGCAAATATGAAAGGAGATTACGGAAATGAAACTGCGAATCACGGCGCTTTTGTTGTGTTTAGCGTGCGCGCTCGCATTCGGCGCGTGCGGAGAAAGCGGAACGCCCGCGGGGGAAACGCATACGCACACGCCCTGCGCGGTGTGCGGGCTTTGCACCGACCCGGACTGCCCGGGAGAGGAGAGCGAAAAGTGCAAGGGGCATACGCCCGTAAACCCGCCCGAAGAGGAGGCGGAACTGAAAGGGATGGCGGAATATTTTTCGGGGGTGAAAATCGTAACCGAAAGGGAGACGCTCACGGACGAAAACGGGCAGGAAAAGAGTTTTGAAGAACTGCTGGACAGGCAGCTGGACGTATTCGCGCAGGATATCATCTACCGCCTGACGTATGTTTACGGGTATAACGATTCGCGCCCGAACCATACGGAGAACGGGTCGTTAAATTTAAAAAATCCTGATAATACGAATTATTCTTTAAACAACACCCTTGCAAAAATTTTTAATGGGAGTTTATTGGTAACAACCGATACCGAACATACACATTCGGTTTACAATGCGGATTGCTTGGATTGTTTTCAACTGTCTATGTTGACAAATGAAAACCACTTTTTATCTCCGGAACGAATTTATTTGGCAGGGGCAATAGAGGGAAGATATTCAGAATTATCAGACGAAAACGTAAATTCCCTTAAATATATAACTTCGCAAAAATGGAACTGGACGATTGAAAACGCGACATATCAGAATTTTTCCGCCGCATACAAAAACAATATGAAAATGGCATTTGCGCAGATTCTTGCGAAACGAAACTGCCGACGGCATATATGCGGAAACGACATATAACGGACTTTTGAAACAAATTAAAACCTTGGGTTTTGGCGAAACTTTCAAAACCGCACTCGTTTCTTTTATCCAAAATACCGTCATCGGGGAAAGGTTAATCGAAAAAGACCAAACGGTTTTTAACTGCGCGTATTTCAGGGAAAACGGGTATTTGATAGATACTGTTTTTCAATTACAGGCTCCCTATAACGACACGGAAAAATTTACACAGGAAGAAATAGAAAATTCTCCCCGCTTGTATAAGGGATATAACATCGTGATTCCCGCAATCGTGGAGCGGGCAGCGGCAAACACCTTTGAAAATACCGAAACCTGCCTGTATCCCGCCGCGGGGAGGCACGTCGTGCGGGTATCGCCAAATTACGAAACCGCGCTTGCGGGCGGGGAAACGTTCGTGCTTATGCCCAAAGCGGGCGCGCCGCTCACCGCGCTGTCGCTCGAACTCGAAGGGCAAAGCGGGCAGAGCGTAACGCTCTCGCTGGAAATCTCCGTCGGGGGAAAGGTTACGCCGATTTCAAAAACAATCGTTTTAACGGGCGGAAAGCAGACGGAGGAAATCGACATCTCCCCGGCGGGGAGCGCGTTCGGCGCATACGACGGCAATTTGCAGCCCACGGAAAGCAACGCCCTGTTCGGCAACGCGGGCGGCGCGGACAGCCACGGGAGCAACTATATTCTGCTCACGGCGTCGGGCGGAAATTCGCTTGCGTTCAAAGGATGATATGACAAATAGCCAAGAACACAGTGGCGCGGTCAGCGCCCTTATTTCTTGGCAAAAAATGCACCGCACGCCGATTCTGCCGCCCCGCACATTTATCCGCAAAGCCTCCCGTGCCGCAAAGCCTGTAACCGCCGCCGCCGCCCTTCTACGCCGAAAACCCTCCCGCCGTTAGTGCGCCCGTATCCGGATTGTGATTTTCAACCGCCCCGCGGCTACGCCCGCAGAACGGAATATTTTTAATAAGGTAAAACCGCGGAAAATTACAAAAATTTTACAAAGTTATTACATTTTTTACACGCGATTCCCGCGGGGAATGCGGTATAATAAAAGCGACGGCGGGCGGAAACGCCCGTAAAAGCCTTCATTTCATCGGGGCGGACGGACGAGCGGGAAACAGCCGTCCGCCCGCTTTGTCTATTCCGAAACCCGGGGAGAAACCGTTTTTCCGGGGCGCGTTCCGCGCCGCCCTTCGGCATAGGCTCGGCAGTCTTTGCGCCGTTTGCGGTATATCCGCCCCCGAAAAGGGGAAAAATCGGTAAAAAGTTTGTCGGGGACCGCCCGAAAAAAGACGGGCGTATTGACAAGCCGCAAAACGGGTGGTATAATTAACCAAAAAAAGAAAACGGAACCATTTGTTATGAAACTCGGAATTTTAACGAGCGGGGGCGACTGCGCGGGGCTGAATGCCGTGATCCGCGCCATCGGCCTGTATGCGCTCGACAACATCAAAAACGCGGAGATCGTCGGCATTCCCGGCGGCTACGGCGGGCTGATCGCGGGGGAAAGTTTTCCCTTGAAGCGCGCCGATCTGGAAGATATTCTGGACAGGGGCGGCACCATTTTAGGCACTTCCCGCCAGCCCTTCAAGATGATGACCGTGCCCGAAGGCGGCACCTCCCGCCTGGAAACGATGTGCGCCAACTACCGCAAAACGGGGCTGGACTGCCTGTTCGTGCTCGGCGGCGCGGGCACGCACCGCACGGCGGCGCTGCTCTCTTCGGAAGGGTGCAACGTCATCGGTCTGCCCAAAACCATCGATAACGATATCTACGGCACGGACGTGACGTTCGGCTTTCAGACGGCGGTGGAAGTCGTTACCGAAAGCATAGACCGCTACCGCACCACGGCGGCGGGGCACGGCCGCACGATGATCGTGGAAGTGATGGGCAACAAAGCCGGCTGGCTGGCGCTGCACGCGGGCATCGCCGCGGGGGCGGATATGATCCTTCTGCCCGAAATCCCCTTTTCGGTGGACGCGGTGTGCACGTATATCGAGCGCAAGAACGCCCGCGCGGCGGGCGCTTCCGGCTGGGAAAAGCCGTATACCCTCATCGTCGCGGCGGAGGGCGCCGTGCTGGACGCCGAACGGCGTTTCAAGAAAAAGGAGCGCGCCTTTATCCGCACGGAGCGCGGGGAAACGACGGTAACGCCTCATCTCGCGGAGATCATCCGCGCGCGCACGGGGATGGAAACGCGCGTCGCGGTGCCGGGGTATCTGCAGCGCGGGGGCACGCCCTGCGCGTACGACAGGCTGCTTTCCTCCCGCCTCGGCGGCTATGCCGCCCGCCTAGCGGCGGAGGGGAAATTCGGCGTGAGCGTGGCGGTGAGCGGAAACCGCATCACCTTCAACGCGCTCGCGGAGATCGCGGGAAGATACAAACTCGTGGATCCCCGCGGGGAACTTGTGGCGTTCGCGAGGGGGATAGGCATCTCCTTCGGAGACAGATAAAATTTTGAAATACGAGGAGGAACCCAATATGAAATATTCGGTGATAGACATCAGTTCGAGTTCGCTTTCGCTCATCGTGGCGAACGCGGACGGCAAAAAGACGGAAATCGTGTTCAAGGACCGCGTGAGTTTGTATCTCTTCCCGCATCTGGAGGGAAAATCGCTTTCGCCCCGCGGCATAGACAAACTGACCGACGCCCTTTCGCTGATGAAGGAAAAATGCGCCAGCCTCGGCGTGGAGGCGTGCTACGTCATCTCCACCGCCGCGCTGCGCTTTATCGAAAACTACGAGGAAGTGCGCCGCGCCGTTACGGACAGAACGGGGCTGGCGGTCAACTTCGTGGACGGCGCCACGGAAGCTTACTGCGACTATGTGGCGAACGCCTATTACGCCGGTTTCGAGCGCCCCGTGCTCATCGACCTCGGCGGCAAGAGCCTGGAAATCTGCGACCTTTCCAAGAAGGAAAAGGAGGATATGCTCTGTTTCAATTTCGGCCTGATCGATCTGCACCGCAAATTCGTGAAAAAATATCAGCCCGACGAGGACGAGGCGAAGGACATCAAAAAATACGTGAAAAACCGTTTTTCCCGCGCCGCCCTTCCCGAAAAGGACGTATATGCCACGGCGGTGCTGGTGGGGCCCACCAACTGCGCGCTTTACGATATTTACGCCGAATTTACGCAGAGCAAGGCGGAAGACGGCGTGAAGAAGGTGGATTTCAAGAAGTTCAAAAAGCTGGTGAAGCACCTCCTTTCGGGGGCGGACCGTTCGGGGCTGATTCTGAACAACGCGCCCGAAAAACTGGCGGTGATCGGGCCTGCCGCCATCGTTTTGAAAATCCTGTTCAAGCGGTTCGGCGTGGATAACATCGTCGTTTCGGACAAGGGCGTGAAGGAAGGCTATCTGCAGCTCGTGCTCGAGGGCAGGGAGAGCGGCGCGTATTACGATTTCGCGGAGGGCAAAATCGTGGGCGAAGCGACTTCCCCGCGCGCCGAGGAAGAGCAAAAACCCGCGGCGGAGGAAACGCCCGCTCCCAAACGCCGCGGCAGGCAGAAAAAAGCCCCCGGAACGCAGAACGGCAACGCGGCGGAAAAGGCGGGCGAAAAAGAAAGCGTAAGCGCGGAAAATCCGCCCGCGCCGCAGGAAGAAAAACCCGCAAAAGCGCCCGCGGCGAAAAAAACGGGGGCGAAGGCGCCCGCCAAAAAGCCCGCCGCGGGCCGCGCGCGGAAGATCGCGCCGAAAGAGAGCGAAATGAGCGAAGCGCCGATACAGCCCGAAACGGAAGCGGCGCAGGCGGAAAACGGGGAGAACGTAAGCGAATAAGGAGCCGCGAAAGTGAACGACAAAATCAGAAACCGGTTCGTAAAGGGGATATACGTCAACCGCGAATACAGCTGGCTGCTGTTCGACAGGCGTGTGCTCGACCAGGCGCGCGACCTCACCAACCCCCTCCTCGAACGATGCAAATTCTTATCGATCGCGGGCTCCAATCTCGACGAGTTTTTTATGGTGCGGGTGGGGAGTTTGTATAACGAAAACCTCTCCGAGCCCGAGGAAACGGAAAACAAGACCGACCTCACCGCCGCGAAACAGCTCGAAGGCATCTGCGCCGAGGTGAAGGAATTTTACGCCGACCGCGCGGCGTGCTGGAAACAGCTTTCCAAAGAGCTTTCCAAAAACGGCGTGCGCATCCTGCGCGCGGAACATTTCACGCCGCGGCAGAAAGAGGAGTGCAAGGCGGTTTTTATGACGCACGTTCTGCCCCTCCTTTCGCTTATGGTGCTGGACGCGAAACACCCGCTTATGCAGTTCGAAAATATGAAAAGCTACATGCTTTTCGACCTCGAACGGGACGGGCGGCGCATGGTGGGCGTGATGGCTATCAACTCCGCGCTCGACCGCCTGTATAAGATCGGCGGCGGGGAAAACGTGCGCCTCGTGCCCCTCGAAGAGCTCGTGCGGGCGTTCGGGCATCACGCCTTTTTGGGTTACACCGTGAACGGGAAGATGATGATGCGCGTCACGCGGAACGCCGATTTCGATACCGATATCGACGATTCCGATCTCGAACGGGATTTTTCCGAAATTATGAAAAAGAAGGTGGAATCGCGCGCGAAACTCAACGTCGTGCGGCTGGAAATCGACTGCGAGGATTCCCGGCTCAAAACCTTCGCGATGAAACTTCTGAAACTCAATCCGAAATTCTGTTTCAAAGACGAGCGGTTTTTCGATTATAAATTTCTCTTTTCCCTCGATAAATTCCTGCCGAAGGAACGGAGCGCCCCCCTGAAATATCCGCCCTTCCGCGGCGCGGTGGCGAAAAATCTTACGGGCGTGCCCCTCATCGACACGGTTTTTGAAAAGGATATTTTCCTTTCCTATCCGTACGACGCGATGACCCCGCTCGTCAACCTTCTGGAAGAATGCGCCGCGGATAAGCGGGTAACTTCGATTAAGATCACCATCTACCGCCTGGCGAACCATTCCCGCATCGCCGAACTCTTGTGCAAGGCGAGCGAAAACGGAAAGCAGGTAACCGTGGTCATCGAACTGTGCGCGCGGTTCGACGAAGAGAACAATATGTATTTCGCGAGCAAATTGCAGGAAGCGGGGTGCACCATCATCTACGGTATGGAAAATTACAAGGTGCATTCCAAAATCCTTTCCGTGGTGCTCAAAGAGGCGGACAGCATCCGCTACATCACGCACATCGGCACGGGCAATTATAACGAATCGACGAGCAAGCAATATACCGATCTGAACATCATCACGGCGGATCGGCAGATCGGGGAGGACGCGGTGAGCTTTTTCAACAACATCGCCATCTGCAATACCGATTTCGAATACAACCGCCTGCTGGTCGCCCCCGAAACGCTCAAATCGGGGCTGATCGCCCTCATCGACGGCGAAATCGAAAAGGCGAAGGACAAAAAAGAAGGGTTTATTCTCGCCAAGATGAACAGCCTGAGGGACAAGGTCATCATCGACAAGCTCGCGGAGGCGAGCGAGGCGGGGGTGAAAATCGAACTCATCGTGCGGGGGATCTGCTGCCTTTTGCCCGAAGTGCCCAAAAAGACGGAAAACATCCGCGTGATCAGCATCGTGGGGAGATTTCTCGAACACTCCCGCGTGTATTGTTTCGGCAGGGGCGAAGAGCGGAAAATGTACATTTCCAGCGCGGATTTAATGACGAGAAACACCGACAAGCGCGTGGAGATCGCCGCGCCCGTGCTCGATAACGACATTGCGGAGGAGATCCTCGGCATTCTCGAACTCATGCTGGCGGACAACGTGAAGGCGAAAAAACTGTGCGCGGACTGCGTTTACCGCAGGGTGGAAACGCTGGGCGCGCCCGTGGACGCGCAGGCGCGGCTGCTGCAGAAAAACGATTGAAAATTACATAAAAAAGCAAAGCTCTCCGCAAAGGCGGGGAGCAAAGAAAACGGAGCGTTTAAAGAAAAGCGCTCCGTTTTTTTTTCGCGGTTGCGCGCAACACCGCGTTTTTTTTCTTACAGGGACTGTTTTTTTTCGGAAAACGCGGCGGAAGAGAGGCAGCGGTGCATATGATAGTAAAAGTTGGAAATTTTCAGTCCGGAGGAGGAGAGCGCGCCTTTTAAGGAGATTTCCTTTTCGCTGAACGCACGGGCGATATCGGCAAACTGCGGGGTGTAGATCGTGGGCGGCCTGCCGAAACGCACGCCGCGCGCCTTGGCGAGGGCGATGCCCTCCGCCTGCCGCGCGCGGATGTTTTCGCGCTCGTTTTCCGCCACGAAGGAGAGAACCTGCAAAACGATATCGGAGATGAATTTCCCGATGAGGGTATCCGCCTTGGCGCGGGTATCTAAAAGGGGCATATCGAGCACGAGGATATCGGCGCGTATCTTTTTGGTGATGCGGCTCCGTTCCTCGATAATCATATTGTAGTTGCGGCCGAGGCGGTCGATGGATTTTATCACAACGAGATCTCCCGCCCGCAGTTTTTTGAGCATCCTGTCGTATCCTTTGCGCTCGAAATCCTTGCCGCTCTTTTTGTCGCTGTAAATAAATTTGCGCTCTATGCCGAATTCGAGAAAGGATTCGATCTGCCTCGTGAGGTTCTGATCGCGCGCGGAAACGCGCGCGTATGCGTAGATTTTCATCGGTAAAAAAAGTACTCCTTAATCTTTTGTATATGTACAGAATAGCATTTTTTTGGAATTTTTTGAGAGAAAATGTTGAAATGAAATGTAAAAAATTCGCCCGTAAAAGGCGAAAATAAGAAAAACGTATACGTTTTACCCATATGCGCGCGGAAAAACAGCAAAAGCGTAATTTTTCTGATTTCGCAAAAACGCCGCAATATCCCATCAATGCGGCGTTTTCATGACAGAATGTGTCATTTTGTAAAAGTACGCTTTTTTTGAAAAATAAATATTGACATAATTTGGAAATAATGTTATAATTTGAAAAACAAATCGAATTATTTATTTGCGTTTTTGCTTTTTCAGAA
>CALVZR010000048.1 GCA_944372565.1 uncultured Clostridia bacterium
TGCAGGGGCGACCTGCAAGGCGGTTAGCACTTCCCCCGCGTTCGCGGAAAGGAGGTGATGTCCGATGAACCTACTCGACTACATATTCATTTTATTGATATTGATAGTTTTAGCAAGGATCGTTAAAGACATAAAAAAATAACCGCCCGTAGTTGGTAGCTTCGGCGGTTATTTTAATAACATTCGCGGCTAACCGTCTCGGTTGCCCCTTTGCACTTTTAATATACATCATAATTTTGCTTTTGTCAATACTTCGCCGCAAAAAATTTTTGCGGTTTTTTATTTTGGAAGCGACCGAAATTTCGTTGATGAACGGTTGACTGTTTTTCAAGCGGAAAGTCTTTCGATTTCGTCTTTCTAAAATGTGATACAAATTGTGGTACACGCCTTTTTCGGGCGGAATTTCTGTACCACAATTCAAAACGCGTATAAAACGCAAAATTACGAGATTTTAACAGAAAAAACGGGTGCTCGATTTGCACCCGTTTTTGTGGAGCTACTGGGCGGACTCGTAAGGAGCGAAGCGACGGAATAGCGATTTTTTTAATCGCGTCCATATTTCGTTTGCCGCCTGGTACAAAAAAACCTGCCCTCCCCAAGCGGGGAGGGCTCTTTTGGAGCTACTGGGCGGACTCGAACCGCCGACCTGCTGATTACGAATCAGCTGCTCTACCGACTGAGCCACAGTAGCATTCTTAAAACTTGCTTTAACAGTATATACTTTCCCCGCCGTTTTGTCAAGAAATTTTAGTGAATATTTAAAATTATCCGCGCCGCGGAAAAACCGCGGCGCGGAACGATGTTTTCTGTTTTTCTCCCGCTTTTTTCCTTTGCGGCGGAAAGGCGGGAACCAAGCGGCAGATACGGTTTCACACGCCCGCTTTCACGCTGCGCATAATCACCTTTCCGCGCGTTTTCTTCAACTTCTTCACGCATTCGCCGCTCTTTTGCAGCCAATCCACCGTATCGACCAGCGTATCGTAGAGTTCGCGCGGCATAAAGCCCAGTTCATATGTGGCTTTATCGTGCGAAAATCTGCCGTTCACGCCCAGCGTTTCCAGCGAATACGCCGTATAGATGGGCTTGCGCCCCTTGCGCAGCGCCGATTTCGCCAGGGCGGGCGCAAACAGTTTCGCCAGCCACTTCGGCCATACGTTTACGTTTTTCCCGTGCGTGATCTCTTTGAGCAGTTTGAGCATTTCGATGATGCTGTAATACCCGCCAGAAAGCAGATAGCATTCCCCCGCTCTGCCGTTTTCCATTGCGGAAACGATGCCCAGCGCGCAGTCGCGCACGTCCACGAAGTCGTAGCCGCCCTTCACGCACCCGGGAAGCATTCCCTTTACGTAGTTTTTAATCATCTGCACGAGGTGGTTGCCCGTGGAAGGATACGGCCCGATGATTCCCGAAGGATGCACGATACAGGCGTTGAACCCTTCCCGCATCTTCTCCGCGACGTACTCCGCCGCCTCCGCCTTGGTTTTGGCATAGGCGCCGTCCACCAGGTCGGGATCGAACTCGCGCACTTCGCGCATCACCCTGCCGTGAGGCTTCACGGGGATGGCATGCACGGAACTGACGTAAATCGTCTTTTCCACGCCGTATTCCTCGGCGAGTTCCACCACGTTTTTCGTGCCCTGCACGTTGACTTCCCGCATCCGATCGTTTTTCTTGCTGTCGATATCCACGATCGCCGCCGTATGGATCAGATATGCGTTTTCCGCGCCTTCGAAAAAAGGCCGCAAACTCTCTTTGTCCGTAACGTCCCCCCGGACGATTTCGACGCCCAGATCCTCGATGAATGCCGTATCATCCGAATAATACGCAAAACCGCGGACCCGCGCGCCGCGCTCTCTCAACAGGGAACAGACCGCGCTGCCGAGATGTCCCGCCGCACCGGTAACCAAATAAATTTTATCCATAACGAGTCATCTCCTTTTCACAAAGTTGTTGTATTTTTTTTCTTTCTGTGTTATAATACGGAAAAGATTTTTCCCTTTCCCTTATTATTTTATTACTTTTTTTCTCGAAAAGCAACAGTCAATTTTCCGCGCGGCATACCGTTTTTATACAGTTTTTGCAAAAATGTCGCTTTTTCGGAGGTTTTTATGAAAAATCAAGGGTACGACCAACGCGTCCGCCTGACGAAATCCATGATCAAGAGCGCTTTTCTGGATCTGCTTTCCAAAAAGAACGTGCGCCATATCACCGTGCGCGAACTCTGCGAAAAGGCGCAGATCAACCGCGCGACTTTCTACGCGCATTATATGGACATCTACGATCTGAAACAGCAGCTCGAAAACGAACTGCTCTCCTCTTTTTCGGAGGTGTTCGCAAAATCCGTTGCGGAAGCGGACGGAAGTTTTTCTTCCGAAAAGATGTTCACAGAGGTCTTTTCCCTCCTGCGCAAAAACTCCGAACAGTGCGTGATTCTGCTCAACTCCGACGCCGAGATCGTGGAAAAATTCGTGGCGGTGAGCCGCGACCTCGTGCTGGAGCCCTACCGTCGTTTTTTCCCCGACGCCGACGAGGAACGGCTGGAAAATTATTACCTTTTCGTTTCCACCGGCTGCGTGGCGCTCATCAAGCAATGGCTGCTGCACGCGCCCGACCGCCCCGTGGAAAAGGTGGCGGAGGAAGTATGCGCCATCGTTCAAAAAGGCATCGGCTGTCTGCAATGATCCCCTTCTTTGCTTTCAGTATAGCCGCCGAAACTTAAAGTATCGTTGATTTTTTACGAAAATTTTACCGAAATTTTACGATTTTTTAACGATCGGCAGCGATGCGGGAACGCATCGCCGAAAAAACGCATAAAAAAAACGACGGGTTTATCTGCCGTCGTTTTTTTTCTTCAGGTATTTTTTTCTCGTGGCGAGTCCGCCCCGGATATGCCGCTCGGAAAGGTTGAGTTCCAGCACCTGCCGCACCGCCTCGCAGAGGTCTTTATCGATCTCTTTCAGCCGCTCCGTCACGTCTTTGTGTACGGTGGATTTGCTGGAAAGGAACACGGTTGCCGTGTGGCGCACCGTCGATTTCGTTTCCGCGATATATCGGGCTTCTTCCAGAATGCGCTGTCTGATATAATCACGCACTTCCTTATACCCCCTGTTTTCAGTGGTATAGCTTATGCGTTTTTTCGACCGATTATGACATTTTTCCCGCCTTTTTGCACTCTTTTCCCCTCCTTTTGCGCATAAAAAAGAACGGCGCGAATACGCCGTTTCTTTTTTTGTTATTCCATAGCGAGCACGAGCTCTTTCGCGTATTTCCAGAACGCGGGCGTAACGGCGGTGTACGGGAAAGGTTTACTTTCGAGATTGAGCGTGCCCTCGTACCCCGCTTTTTGCAGGGCGGATTTGAACCCCGTCCAGTCGATCCCGCCCATAAGCGGGAGATAGTGGCAGTCCTTCACGCCGTCGTTATCGTGCAGGTGCAGCACTTTCAGCCGTTTGCCCAGCGCCTCCGCCGCCTCGGCGACGTTGCCGCCGAACATATTAAGATGCCCCGTATCGAGGCAGGCGCCGAACCGCTTTTCGTTTAAGTGCGAGAGATATTCGTTCAGCCCGGAAATTTCCGAAATGAAGATCTTGCGGATCTCCCCTTTATCCCAGTCGTACAGATTTTCCAGGCAGAGCACCATATCCCATTCGTCCAGATATTTTTCCAGCTTGGCGAAATTTTCCAGATTGAAATCGAGTTCGTCCTTCCACAGATCGCGCTTGCCGTACAGCGGGAAGATGAGCGGATGATACACGCAGTATTTCGCCCCCGCCGCCCTGGTGGCGATCAGTGCTTTTAACGTGTTTTCAAAGAACTTTTCCCCGATATAGTTCGGGAAAAGCGCATACGGCGCGTGGGACTGAAAAATTTCCACGCCGTGCTCTTTCGCGTACTTTCCGAATGCCGAAAAGTGTTTTTCCACTTCCGCCGCGCTCTTTTCGCGCCATTTGAAATAGCGTTCGTAATCGTCCAGCGTGAGATCGAGCGCCCCGATGCCGCACTCCGCGGCGAGATCGACCAGTTTTTCCGGTCTGTCGAATCCGTAATTGGAAAAACTCCACGTCGAAACCGAAACTTTCATCTTTATACTCCTTTTTCCTTCCGTAAACCGGATTTACAGGATGCCCGCGGTTACCGTGCCGCGGTAGTTGTTGAACATGATGGACACCTCGCTCTTGTGCCTGTGCACGCCTATCGTGTGCCTGTCCTCTTCCAGCGCCTCTATTTTCGCGGTTTTGCCCTCCGCGTAGTCCCGCACGATGTTGCGGATATGTTCGAGCCGCAGCATCAGCCCGCCTAAACGGATATCCTGCACTTCAAAGCCGAAGGATTTGTTCTCGCGGTTCCATTGCTCGCGGAACGCCTCGTAAAACGCCTTCACGTCCGCGATGATGCCCTCCGTTTTTCCGGCAAGCCGTTTGAGTTCGGAAAGGTCCTTCGCGTCGTAGGCGCGCTTTAAGCGCACGCTGAGCTGCGCCTTGTTCGCGAGCACGCGGCAGAGCGCCGCCTGTACGGCGAACACGAGGGAAAAATCGCTCTCCCTTTCGGCAAGCGTTTCCAGCTCCGCGGCATAGCGGGCGTATTTTTCTTCAAAATCGTCCTTGATGAACCCGTCGAAAAAAGAAAGGAAGGGATCGGAAAACAGCAGGTATTTGGAGGGATTCACGTTGATCTCCACCTTGTTCCCCGAAAGGTTGTTGGGAAGATCGAGTTTCATAAATTCCTCGCGCGTGTAGCCCGTAAGGAGTTTGGTAATCTCCGACACCCGCCCTAAATCGGCGGCTTTTTCCGCCAGCATTTCCGAAACGAACACCAGCGAGGAGAGCACGGAAAAGCGGGAACATTCGCCGCCGTTATCCCCCCACATCGCCATCATCACGTCCTTCACGCCATAATCGAGGGCGGCTTCGAGCGCGGGGCGCATGGTGAGTTCGGTATATTCGTTGTACGGGGTGAATCCCCGCCACGTCCATATCCCGCCCGCGAACACAATCTCCCTGCCCAGTTTGCCGTGCAGGCGGAGCATATTTTCGTAATCTTCGCGGTTCTGGTGATAATAATCCCAGTATATGAGGCGGATATTTTCCGGCAGGCTTTCGGCAAACCCCTCCGGGAATTTTTCCGCCGAAACGTAATACTGCCCGCCGAACGCCGCCTTGAACACCATATCCGACCACATACTCGGGCGGAACCCGTATTTTTCGCAGAGCGCGATGACTTTATTCAGATGCTCCACGAGCAGGTCGTATTTGTTCACCCAGCCGTATTTATCGTAATACCTCCCGCGGCCGGCGTTGTGCGCCTCGTCCATACCGATGTTGATGTTCCGCGAGGAAAAACTTTCGCTCACCGTTTTCAGGATGTTTTCGATGAGTTCGTATGTCTTTTTCTCCCCGATGAGAAGGGTATCTTCCTTATCGCGGATTTCAGCGTATTCGGGATGCGCGAAAAGCTGGTTGTAGTGCGCGAGCGTCTGGATGCAGGGAACGAGTTCGATGCCGAAAAGCTGCGCGAACGCGTCGATCTCGCGGATCTCGTTTTTATCGTACGCGCCGCGCATATAGCCGAAACATTCTTCGTCGTCCACCTTCATACAGTCTTCCACGTAGAGTTCGAGATAGTTAAAGCCGAGCAGGGCGAGATATACGATGTATCTTTTGATGGAAGAAAGGTTCATCGCCGCGTTGCGGGCGCAGTCTATCATCACGCCGGATTTTTCCACGGCGGGCGTCTTTTCCGCGCTTTTCGTGCCGAGCAGAAGCTCTTTGAGCGCGGCGAAAAAGGTGTGCCGCGCGGAATACTCAATGCGCGCGCGGCGGCCTTCCCGCACGAGTTTCCAGCCGCTTTTTTTCACGCTTTCCGCCTCTACGAGCACGTCTGCGCCGAGATCTATGAATTTTTCCGCCTCCTTCAATGCCTGTATTATTTTTTCGTCCTTTACCGTAAATTTCACTTGCAGTCACCTCTGAGATGCCGTTTACGGGCGCCGCCCCGTGCGGGGGCGGCGCCGCAAACACCTTGTTTTAAGCGTTGAAACAATTTTCTTTGAGCGAAATCGTCTTGTTTTCCGCGTCGAACGCCCAGATCTCGCCGTTGAAAGCGGAAAGGTCTGCGCCCGTGTCCTCGGCGAAGAAGGCGTCGTTATCGGCAAAAGCCGAGCAGTTCGTAAGCGTGCCGCTGCCCGAATAAGCGGACTCTAACTCCTCTCCTTCACGCGCAGCGTAGAGAAGCACGCAGTTTTCCACGCTGCCGTTGTTCTGCCCCACGATGCCGCCCATATATTCTTCGTATGCTCCTTCGGCTACGGTCAGTTTGACAATGCAGTTTTTAACCGTGCCGTCTTCCCGCACTTTCGCGGCGATGATGCCCGCGGGATTGCCTGCGTTCGCGTTTCCGGCAAAGCCCGCATAATTATCGTAAGTGACTTCCACATAGACGTTTTCGATCAATCCGTTTTCCAGCCAGTTGGAAACGAGCGCGAATCTGTCCGCGGCGCGCACGCCCACGAAAGACACGTTGCGCACGATGGCTCCGCCGTCCATGTAGCCGAAGATCGCCCTGTCTCTGTCCGTAGAATCGGACGTATTCGCGTACGGCTCGATGTTGGCGATGGTGTGTCCGTTGCCGTCGAAAATCCCCGTAAACGTGATATTCGCCCTCGTTTTATACGAACTGAAAGCGTTTACGCGCGCGTTTTCAAAATCGAGGTCTTTGACCAGCGCGTATTTTAAGGACATCGTGTTTTTATCCGTGCCGATGGCGAGGAAATCGTCCGTGCTCGCAACGGGCAGATACATTTCGGAAACGAAGGAAATCGTGCCGAGTTCGATGCCGTCCACGGAGATGACGATGTTCGTCGCGCCGTCCCCAACGGCGGTGATCACGTTGTCCGAAACGGTTGCGATTTCGCTGTTTTGCGAAGTGAGTACGACGTCCCCTTCATAGGATTCCCCGTTTTCGGTAACGGTGTAAACGGCGGTCGCCGCGCGTTCTTCCGCGGGGGTATAAGGATTGCCCTCTTCGTCCTCTCCGCTGATC
>CALVZR010000049.1 GCA_944372565.1 uncultured Clostridia bacterium
TTTTTTTTCATAAAATTCACCTTCGGTCAAGAAAATCCCGCTTTTTCTTGTCTTTTTTCATCAAGTATAGCATATTCGGGGAAAAATGTAAAACAAAAGAAAAAAGATTACCCGAATTCCCCCGAAATATGTTACAATAAAACCATGGAACGCATTTGTTACGTTTTCGGGTCCTATTACGAGTGCATCGAAGCGCTCGCGCACGCCGTAGCGCCCCGCGCGAAGGGCCCGAAGGGGAAAAATTTAGTATTCACGGAAGAAAAGACCACGCTCGTGACCGAACGCGCCATTCTGGCGCAGGCGGGCGGCACCTTCAACACCCGCGTGTTTTCCATGCGGAAATTTCTGAAAACGCTTTCGGACGAAAAGGACGTTTTGAGCAAGGAAGGCTCGGTGATGCTCATGCGCAGGATCGTGGCGGAAAACGCGGAAAACCTGCGCTGTTTGGGGCGCTCGCGCCTCAAATCGCTCGCGCCCGCGGTATATGAACTGACGGCGCAGCTCAAAAGCGCGAAGATTTCGCCCGAAGAGCTCGCGCGGGCGGCGGAGGGCGCGGAGGGCGTGCTCGCCGATAAACTCGCCGATCTTTCCCTGCTGTACGCGGGCTACGAAAAAGCGGCGGAGGGGAAATTTTCCGATCAGAGCAATTACCTCGCCCGCCTGCCCGCCCTCGCGGAAAAGGGGGTGCGCGGGGCGGACGTGTTCGTGGCGGCATACGCCTCCTTCACGAGGCAGGAAACCGACGTTTTAGAATCCTTTCTGAAAAACGCGGATTCGGTTACCGCCTTCCTCGTGGACGGCGACGGCGCCGCCTATACGGGCGAGGCGGTGCGCGCCTACACGCGCGCCGTGTCCCGCGCGGGAGATAGTTTGCGCGTCGTGCGCGCGCCCGCGAAAAACGACCTTTCCGAACGGGTGATCCGCGCGGTGTCCGACCCCGCCGCGCGGGCGGAAAAACCCGCCGACGGGGAGGGGAAGATCTTCTTATACGAGGCGGCGTGCGAAACCGAGGAGGCGGAGCACATTGCCGCGATCATCCGCCGCGAAGTCATCGAAGGCAGAATGCGCTACCGCGATGCGGAAGTGGCGCTCGGCGCGCTCTCCCCGCACATTCTGAAAAAGGTGTTCGCGGAATACGAAATCCCCTTTTTCCTCGACGAAAAGCGCACGCTTTCCGAATACGCGGGGGCGAGGCTGGCGCTTTCGCTGCTCTCGTGTTTCCGCCGCGGGTTCCCGAAAGAGGAGATGATCGCCCTCGTGCGCAATCCCTTCGTTACCGAATCGCCGTTCGGGGACGCGTTTGAAAATTATCTGCTCCGCTTCAACCTTTCTGGAACGAGTTTTTTCAAACCCTTCCGCTACGGCGCGGACGACGAAAATTTTCCCGCGTTCGAGGCGGCGCGGCAGCGGGTGGCATCGCTTTTTTCGCCCTTGAAAAAGCGGATGAAAGCGGAGGAGTTTTCCGCGGCGATTTTAAACGCTTTCCGCCTGCTCGGCGCGGAGAAGACCGCCGAAGAAACGGCGGCCGCCCTCGAAGAGGCGGGGCGGGCGGAAGCCGCCGCGTTTTCCAGGCAGGCGTATAAGAAACTCTCCGCCGCCCTCGAAGAGATCGAAAAGGTGCTCGGCGGGTTCCCCCTCGATATCGACGAGTTCGAAAGCGTGCTTTCGAGCGGCTTTTCCGCGGACGAAATCTCCGTGCTCCCGCAGTATAACGACGCGGTTTACGTGGGCGATTTCCGCGAAACCCGCCTCGTGCGCGCGAAAATACTCTTTCTCGCGGGGATGACCTCTGCCGTGCCCGCCGTGCGCAGCGACGTGGCGATGCTCAGCGACGCCGACCTCGATAAACTGGAAGATCTGAAAGTTTCGGTGGAGCCGAAAATCTCCGCCGTAAACCTGCGCGAACGGGAAAACGCCGCGCTGGCGGCGGGCGCCTTTTCGGAGCGGCTGTACGTTTCCTGTTCCGCCGTGGGGGCGGGCGGCAAACCGCAGATTAAAAGCGATATGATGCGCTCTTTGAGCCGTTCCTTCACGAAGGGAGGCGGGCCGCTGAAAACCGAAAACGCGCATTCGGTGGCGGCGTTCTGCGCCTCCGCGCCCGACGGCGCGCGCCGCCGTCTGGACGCGATGCGCTATCTCGGCAGAGCGCAGGCGAAGAAGGCGTTCGCGCGCGAGCTGAACGCCTTCCGCGAACGGGAGCGCGCCGACCTTTCCGCCGCCTCCGCCTATTACCGTTTGACGGAGGGCAAGGACCGCGCGCAGGCGGACGAGATGCTCGCCGCCGCAAACAGCGAAATCGCCGTGCGGCTGAAAACCTCGCGGGAAATTCTGCTCGGCAGGGGGCTGAGCGCCTCGCTGCTGCAAAGTTATTTTTCCTGCCCGTACGCAAATTTTCTTTCGCGCGGGCTCAAACTCGCCGAACGGAGAGAAGGGGGCGCGCAGGCGGCGGATACGGGCAACTATCTGCACGCCGTGTTTGAAAAATTCGCCCCGCTGGCGAAAACCTTTCCGGGCGAAACCGAGGCGGCGGCATATGCCCGCACCCTCGCGGAAGAGGAACTTGCGGGCGAGGAATACGAGAGTTTGCAGGAGAGCGCCGCGGGCAGGCACTTCGTGGAAAATCTCCGCGGCGAGGCGGAAAAGTACTGCCTGCGCATCTACCGCCAGCTCGTCGATTCGGATTTCGAGTGTATGGAAGGGGAGGCGCGCTTCGGCAGGGGGGCGAAATACGGCGCGGTCGAACTTTCTTCGGGTAAAAAGCGTTATTTTATCGAGGGCAAGGTGGACCGCATAGACCGTTTCGGCGATTATATCCGCGTCGTCGATTACAAAACGGGCTATTCCGAAAAGGCGGACAAGGAATTTTACATGGGCAAGGATTTGCAGACCTACCTTTATATGAACGCCTTTCTCGGCAGTTACCGCCCCGCGGGGGTGTATTACTGTTCGGTGAGCGACGATTTCGTTTCGGACGGCGAGGAGCGCGCGGAATTTTCCGGGCACACGCTGAACGACGCCGCCGTGATCGCCGCCACCGATAAAAAACTCAGCCCAGAGCATCCGAAGAGCGCGCTCACGGGCATCCGTATGACTGTGAAAAAGACGGGCGAAATCGGCTACGTGGGGGGCAAGATGCTCACCCAAAAGGAACTGGAAAGTTATTTAAAATACGCCCTGCTCGTCGCCGAAAAGGGCGCGGAGCGGCTGGAAGAGGGGGTGATCGCAGCCTCTCCCTACGAGGGGATGTGCGCGTTCTGCCCCTACGGGGGGATGTGCCCCTTTGCGGGGGACGGCGCGGCGGAGGAACGCCATCCCGTTTCCGTAACCAAAAAGACCTTTGAAGAAGCCGTGGCGGCCGCGGAAGGAGGGAAAGATGAAACTTAAAGAAGAACAGACGCGGGTGATCGCGCACGACGGCGGCGAACTGCTCGTTTCGGCTTCCGCGGGGAGCGGAAAGACCTTCACGATGATCCGCCGCCTCATCCGCCTCATTTCGTCGGGAAAAGCGAAGGTGAGCGAGATTCTGGCGGTTACCTTCACCGAAAAGGCGGCGGCGGAGATGCGGGCGAAACTGCTCGACGCCCTGCTCGAAGAGACCGCGGCGGGCAACGCCGCGCTCGCCGCGCAGATCGCGGACGTCTATACGGCGGATATCAGCACGGTGCACGCCTTCTGCGGAAAACTTTTACGCAAATATTTTTTCGATGCGGGGCTTTCCCCCGATTTCGACATCGCGGACGAGGCGCTCGCGTCCGAACTGAAAGAGCGCGCCCTCGATGGGCTTTTTGAAGAACTTTACGAAAAGAAAGACGAAGATTTTCTGCTGCTCGCCTCCCGCCATTCGCGGCGGCGCAAGGACGGGGAACTCAGGGGCATCGTGCTCTCCTTATACGAAACGGCGCGTTCGGAGGCCGATTTTTCGGGTACGCTTTCCAAGGCGGAGGCGCAATACACGCGGGAAAAGGCGGAGTTTTTCTACGGCGAACTGCAAAAACCCCTGCTCGCGGCGTATGCGGAATACGAGGAAAAATTTGCGGCGTTCGCGGAGGCGTTCAAATCGCTCGGCGAGAAAAAACTCGAAAGCTACGCCCGTTTTCTGGCGGAGCGGGCGCAGTCGCTCGCAAATGACAAGGAGGGCTGGCCCTCCCTGCCGTCCAAAACGGTTACCGCCGAGGGCGCGGCGCAAAAGGAAGAACTTTCGCGCGAGCGGGCGGGCTTTTTCGGCGTGATGGAAGAATACGCCGCGCTTGGCGAGCGGGAAGAAGAGATTGCAAAATTCCTCTCGTGCAGGCGGCACACCGCGGCGCTCGCCTCCCTCACGCAGGCGTTTGCCGCAAAGTACGACGAATTGAAACGCGAGCGGAACGCGCTGGATTTTTCCGACCTCGAACACCGTTCGCTCGCCCTTCTGGAAAACGAACGGGTGCGCGCCGACGTGCGCGCGCGCTATAAATACGTGTTCGCCGACGAATATCAGGACACAAACGGCGTGCAGGAAGCGATCTTCGCGGCGGTTTCGGACGGCAATCTCTTTATGGTGGGCGACCTGAAACAGAGCATATATGCCTTCCGCGGGTGCAACCCCGCGCTCTTCGCCGAAAAGGAGCGCGCGCTGAAAAAGACGGACGCGGTGCGCTATCTTAACCACAACTTCCGCACCGCCCCCCTCGTGATCGACCGCGTGAACGAGATCTTCGATCACTGTATGAAAGCGGATTTTTCGGGCGTGGATTACGCCGCGTGCGCGCGGCTCGAAACGGGGGGGACTTACGGGGAGCACGCCGGGCGCTTTTCGGTGGACGTGCTCCACAAAAGCGAGGAAAAGGCAGAACGGCGGCAGGCGGAGGTGTACGACGTGCTCTCTCATCCCTTCGGCGACGGGGAGGACTTCGGGGAAGGGGATTTTATCGCCGACCTCATCGAAGAGGAGATCGGAAAACCCCTGTACGATCCGGAAAGCGATTCCGAGCGCCCCGTGCGCTACGGGGATATCGCCGTGCTCGTGCGCAGCCGCAACCGCCGCACCGAGCGGATCGTGCGGCGGCTGCTCGCCCGCGGGATTCCCGTGGAGGCAGCGAGCGGCAGCGTGACGGACTACGCGGAGATCCTCGCGCTGCTCGACGCGCTCCGCCTTGCGGAAAACCGCCTGCTCGACGTGCCCCTCGCCTCCGTGCTCACAGAT
>CALVZR010000050.1 GCA_944372565.1 uncultured Clostridia bacterium
CCGCCGAGGCGAAGCGGCTGCTCGACGGAATCAAGGACGCGGTGAAAGCGGAAAACGGGCTGTACCGCGTGTATAACGAAAATCGGTTCTGGGGCGTGGGGCAGGCGGAAGACGGAAAGTTTTCCATGCTCGCCTACGTCCGCGGGTGAAGTTATGGAAATCGCAAAAAACTGCGTGGTCGCGCTCGGCTATTTCGACGGGGTGCACCTCGGGCACAGGGAGGTCGTGCGGGCGGCGGCAAAGCGGGCGGCGGCGCTCGGCGCGCCGTGCTGCGCGCTCACCTTCGGCGGGGATCTCGGCGGGCTGTTCGGAAAGTCGGGCGGCTCGATCTACACCCCCGCGGAGCGCGAAAAACTGCTCAAAGAGGACTGCGGGGCGGACTTTGTTTGTTTCGCGCCCTGCACGCGGGAATTTTTTTCGCTGAAAAAGGAAGAATTTCTCGGCTGGCTGGAAGGCAGACTTTCCCCCGCGGGGTATGCCTGCGGGTTCGATTACACGTTCGGCGCGGGCGGCGAAGGCGACGCCGCCTATCTGCAAAGCGAGGCGGAAAAGCGCGGCAAGGCGTTCGTGAAAACGCCGCCGTTTTCCGTGAACGGGCAGAAGGTTTCCGCCACGCGGATCAAAGAACTCTTAAAAAGCGGCAGGATAGAGGAGGCGAACGCCCTGCTCACCCGCAGTTATTTCGTGAGCGGCAGGGTGATCCGCGAGCGCGGCGTGGGGCGGCAGATGGGCTTTCCCACCGTCAACTTATATCCGCCCGCGGAAAAACTTCCCTTGAAAAACGCCGTGTACGGCGGGCACGCGGCGGTCGGCGGGAAAACGTATCGGGCGATCGTCAACTACGGCGCGCGGCCCACGTTTTCGATGGAAAAGCCCCTCGTGGAGGCGCACCTCATCGGTTTCGAGGGCGATCTTTACGGCGAAGAAATGGAAATTTCCTTCGATTTTTTCCTGCGGGACATCTGCAGGTTCGGCGGGATGGAAGAATTGAAAGCGCAGCTTGCGAAAGACAGAGAAGAGGTGATGAACAGATGATCAGATTCGGGCCGAGCGGCAATTCGCAGAGTTTTTTCGACGCGGGTTTCAAACACAGCGAGGACGCGGCATCGTTCGTGAAGAATATGGGGCTGGACTGTTTTGAATATTCCTTCGGCAGAGGGGTAAACCTCGGCGAGGCGAAGGCGCGTTCCATCGGGGCGGCGTTCGCCGCCGCGGGCGTGGAAATCAGCGTGCACGCGCCGTATTTCATCAACCTCGCGGGGGAAGAAGAGGGCGCGGAAAAATCCTATGCGTACATTCTGGATTCGGCGCGGGCGGCGCGGCTGATGGGCGCGCGCCGCGTGGTGTTCCACCCCGCATCGCAGGGCAAACTCGAACGGGAAGAGGCGGTTTCGCGCTGCATGAAAAGGCTGAAAATCCTTCGGGACAAAATCTACGAAAACGGTTTGCAGGATCTGATGTACTGCCCCGAAACCATGGGCAAGAAACGGCAGATCGGCACGCCGGAAGAGATCGCGCTCTTCTGCAAAACGGATGAAATTTTCGTTCCCTGCATCGATTTCGGGCACGTGAACGCCAGAGAGGGCGGCATTTTAAAAACCGAAGAGGATTACGAAGCCCTCCTTTCGGGGATGATTCAAGAGATCGGAAAGGAGAAGATGAAGGTTTTCCACGCCCATTTTTCCAAGATAGAATACGGGCCTTCGGGGGAGATCCGCCACCTCACGTTCGCGGACGAAATTTACGGCCCCGCATACGAACCCTTCCTCGCGGCGGTGAAAAAACTCGGCCTCGAACCGTATATCGTGTGCGAATCGGCGGGCACGCAGGCGGAAGACGCGTTAAAAATGAAGGAATGTTACGAGAAAAATTGACAAGACTTTCTATTTTTGATACAATAGAACGCGACAGGGGAAAAGAAGAGGACAGCCCGCACGGAAGAGACAAGAGTATGGAAAAGACGTTCAGATTGAAGAAAGGCGAAGCTCTGCTGCTCACCGACGAAACGCAGAGAAGGTATTTCACGGGGTTTGAAAGCAGTTTCGGCGCCGTGCTCATCACGGCGGAGGGGAGAAGTTTTTATACGGACAAGCGCTATTTGTCCGCGGCGAAAGCCGAACTTCGCGAAAAAGGCTGGAACGTGGAGGAATTCGTTTCCTACGAGGCGGTCGGCCGCCGCGCGGCGGCGGAAGGCGCGAAGAGCGCGCTCATCGATTATTCGCATACGACGATGACCGAATACGCCGCGCTGAAAGGGATGAAACTCCGTTTCAAAGACGCAAAGCGCAGACTGGAATCGCTCTTCGCGGTGAAGGACAGGCGGGAGATCGCCTGCATCGCGCGGGCGTGCGACATCGCGGAAAAGGCGTTTTACAAAACGCTTTCCTTCGTGAAGGAAGGCATCACGGAAAAAGAACTTGCAAACGCGCTCGAAGCCAATATGCTGGCGCTCGGCGCGGACAAAACGAGTTTCGATACCATCGTGGCGTTCGGCGCGAACAGCGCGGTGCCCCATCATAAAACGGGGAACGACAGGCTGAAACGCGATATGCCCGTTTTGGTGGATTTCGGCTGTATGGCGGACGGGTATTGTTCGGACTGCACGCGCACCTTCTTCTTCGGGGAACCTTCGGACGAGTTCGTGGACGTTTACGCCGCCGTGCTCGAAGCCAACCTCGAAGCGGAAAAGAAGATCCGCACGGGCACGGAGCTCGCCGCGGCGGATAAGATCGCGCGGGACGTGCTCGAAAAGAAAGGATATAAAGAGGCGTTCACGCACACGCTCGGCCACGGCATCGGAACGCGCATCCACGAATATCCCACGCTCGGGCCGAAGAGCGCGGGCAAACTCAAAAGCGGTATGGTGTTTTCCATCGAGCCGGGCGTGTATTTCGACGGGAAATACGGCGTGCGCATAGAGGACACCGTGGTGCTCAAAGGCGGCGTGAAGCGGCTTTTCAAAGACGAAAAAAATTTGATTTTGATAGATTAAGGAGAAAAGATTTATGATCACTGCAGGCGATTTCAGGAAAGGCGTAACCTTCGAATACGAAGGGAATATCTACACCATCGTGGAGTTTCAGCACGTAAAGCCGGGCAAGGGCG
The DNA here is from genome assembly GCA_944372565.1 of uncultured Clostridia bacterium. Lineage (GTDB taxonomy): Bacteria > Bacillota > Clostridia > Christensenellales > Borkfalkiaceae > UMGS775. Next base: position 3,106 of record CALVZR010000050.1, read on the forward strand.
CGGCGTTCGTGAGAACGAAGATGAAGAACGTGGTTACGGGCGCGGTGCTGGAAAAGACGTGGAACCCCACCGAAAAGGTGCAGGAAGCCCACATCGAAACCAAGTTTATGACCTATTCGTATAACGACGGGGAGCTGTATTATTTTATGGACGACGAGTTCAACCTCACCCCGCTCAACTCCGAACAGGTGGAAGACGCCTT
>CALVZR010000051.1 GCA_944372565.1 uncultured Clostridia bacterium
GATGAGCAAACGCTTTTTCATCGTGATGATCACGATCGTAAGGCTCATCACGATCTTTATCTCCTGCTATGCGTATAACGGCTCGCTTATTCCCTACGATACGTGGTGGGGACTGTTGCTCTGGGGCGTGTTCATCGCGATCACAATCGTGCTCACGGTGGTGATTTATAAAAAAGGGGATAAGATCGAGGCGTATTTCAAAGAAAAATTTTCCCGAAAAAAGAAGAAACAAAAAAACGAAAAATCGAAAGATAAAAACTGAATTTTTATAATATAATTATGTGAGATGTAAAGCGTTTTTTTCCGCGCGGGGGTTTTCCTTTGTGGCGAAAAACGCTTTTCTTTTTTTCCGGTTTCGGATATAATAAAACGGATATGAACGTATTATTGACTAACGACGACGGGCTGGAAAGCGACGGCATCCTTCGTTTTGCAGAAAAACTTTCCGAAAAGCACAAGGTGCTCGTCGTTGCGCCCGCAAGCAATAATTCCGCGGTTTCGCACTCTCTTTCCATTTTTCGGAACATCAAGGTGGAGGAGGTCTTTTTTTCCGCTCCTTTCCGCGCGTTCCGCGTGGCGGGCACGCCCGCGGACTGCGTGAAATTCGCCCACCACAATCTGAGCGCGGATTTCCCCATAGACCTCGTGCTTTCGGGCATCAACAAGGGGCACAATCTGGGCACGGATACGCTGTATTCCGGCACGGTTTCCGCGGCGTTCGAGGGCGCGGCGCTCGGATATAAAGCCATCGCCTTTTCCCGCGTGAATCATGAGGGGGACGATATGGCGGACTGCGCGCGCATCGCGTGCGAACTCGCGGAAAAGCTCTTTCCGCTTTGCGGCGCGGAATTTATCTTCAACGTAAATCTTCCCGCCTGCGAGGGCTGCAAGGCGCGCGGCGTACGGTTTGCGCCCCTCGGAAAACAGCTTTATTCGGATACTTTTGAAGAAGTGGAGAAGGGGGTTTTCGCCCTTACGGGAGAGATGATCGACCACGACGGCAACCCGCGCGACTGCGACGTGGAACTCAGCCGCGAAGGCTATATCACCGTTACGCCTATGATCTACGACAGGACGGCGTACGGCATGCTGGAAAAACTCAAGGGCGTGAAACTGTGACGGAAGGGCGGAAGATCGCGGTCGTCGGCGGGGGCGCCGCGGGTATGATCGCGGCAATTTTCGCGGCGAGGCGCAAAAACGAGGTTTTTCTTCTGGAAAAGAACGAAAAACTCGGCAAAAAACTCTATATCACGGGCAAAGGGCGATGCAACCTTTCCAACGACTGTCTGCCCGAGGAATTTCTGGAAAACGTCGTTTCCAACCCGAAATTTCTCGCGGGCGCCATCCGCGCGTTTTCTCCCGACGCCGCGCGGGCTTTTTTTGAAGAACTTGGACTGCCCTTGAAAACCGAACGGGGCGGAAGGGTCTTTCCGCAAAGCGACAAGGCGAGCGACGTGACCAAAGCGCTCGCCGCCGAACTCGGCAGGCTGGGCGTGCAGATCTTCCTGAACGAACGGGCGACGGGGCTTTCGCTCGAAAACGGAGCGGTAAACGCGGTGCTCGCGGAAAGCGGGCGCTTTGCGTGCGACGCCGCCATCGTATGTACGGGAGGCATTTCCTATCCTTCCACCGGTTCCACGGGGGACGGATACCGTTTCGCGCAGAGCTGCGGGCACGCCGTCGTGCCTCCCCGCCCCGCGCTGGTCGGGCTGGAAACGGAGGAAAACTTTTCTTCCCTGCAGGGGCTGTCGCTCAAAAACGTGTCGTTGAAAGCCGAATACAGGGGAAAAACGCTCTTTTCCGAAGTGGGGGAAATGCTGTTCACGCACTTCGGCGTTTCGGGACCGCTCGTTTTAAGCGTTTCCAGCCTGATTAACCGCCTGCCCCTTAACGAGGTGAAACTCACGCTCGACTTAAAGCCCGGGCTGACGGACGAAAAACTGAAAAAGCGCATCGAAAGGGATTTTGCGGAGCGCGGCGCGAAGGCCGTTTCCAACGCGCTCGGCGCGCTGCTGCCCGCGCGGATGATCGCGGCGGTGCTCGCGCGGGCGCGCATTCCCGCAGGCAAGCGCGCCGCCGAACTCAGCCGCGGGGATCTGCTTTCGCTCGTAGGGGCGATGAAGCGCTTTTCGTTCGGCATAAAATGTCTCCGCCCGACGGAGGAGGCCATCGTGACGGCGGGGGGCGTAAACGTGAAGGAGATCGACCCGAAAACCATGCAGAGCAAGCTCGTAAAGGGGCTTTTCTTCGCGGGGGAAGTGCTCGATCTCGACGCTTTTACGGGCGGTTTTAATCTGCAGATCGCCATAACAACGGGATATATCGCGGGAAATCACGCGTAAAAAAAGGAGCCAAAGATGAAAAGACATATCAACATCGCCCTCGACGGCCCGTCGGGGAGCGGAAAGAGCACGGTTGCGAAAATGCTTTCCGAAAAACTCGATATCCTCTATCTCGATACGGGCGCGATGTACCGCGCCGCGGCGTGCAAGGCGATGGAACTCGGCATAGACACGCTGGACGAAAAGGGCGTTTCCTCCTTCATCGGGGATCTGGATCTTTCCATCCGCTATATCGACGGGGCGCAGCACACCTTTCTCGACGGCAAGGACGTTTCCGAGCGCATCCGCAAACCCGAAGTGTCCATGGCGGCATCCAACATTTCCTCGCTGAAATGCGTGCGGCTCAAAATGGTCGCCATGCAGCGGGAGATCGCCGCGTCGATGTCCTGCATCTTGGACGGCAGGGATATCGGCTCTTACGTGCTCCCGGACGCCGAATATAAATTTTACGTGACGGCGGACGCGAAGGTGCGCACCGCGCGGCGGCAGAAAGAACTGCGCGAACGCGGGTTCGAAGTCGGTTTCGACGAACTTCTCGCGGAGATAGAACAGCGCGATTTCAACGATAAAAACAGGGATTTCGCGCCCCTCGTGCAGGCGAAAGACGCCGTGCTCATCGATACTTCTTCGCTCTCTGTCGAGGAAGTTGCGGAAAAAATACTCTCTTTTATCGAAAGGTAATTTTTCATGCATAACGGATTTTATATCAGAACGGGATATTTTCTTTTTTCGCTGTTTTTTCCTTCCAAGGCGTACGGAAAGGAGAACTTCCCGCAGGGAAAGGCGCTCATCGTGGCAAACCACTATTCGGCGGTCGATCCCGCGTTTTTGTATAAGTTCACCAAAAAGGATATTTTCTTCCTCAGCAAGAAAGAGGCTTTGCGGAACAAGGTCGCAAAGCGTTTGCTGGAAGAGGCGGGGGCGATCGGCATCGACCGCGAAACCAACGATATGCGCGGCATGATGAACGCGATGAAGGTGCTCAAAGACGGCAAGCGGCTGGTGGTGTTTCCCGAGGGAACGCGCAACAAAACGGGGGAGGAATTGCAGGAACTCAAAGGCGGCGCGGGGGTGTTCGCGGTCAAAACGAAATCGCCTGTCGTTCCCGTGATGTTCTATAAAAAGGCGAAGATCTTCCGCAGAACCTATCTCATCGTAGGCGAGCCCTGCGAACTTTCCGAGTATTACGATAAAAAACTGACGAAAGAAGATTACGAGGAAATAGACGAGATCATCCGCAAAAAAATGCTGGAAACGCGGGAAAAACTCAAAGAACTCCGCGCGAAAAAGGGGAAGAAATGCAAATCGTAACGACGCGCTACGGCGGCTTTTGTTTCGGCGTGAAACGCGCGGTGGAAACGGCGATGGCGCTCGAAGGGGAAGGAAACTACGTGCTCGGCGAGATCATCCACAACGAATCGGTCGTGGAGGCGCTGAAAGCGCACGGGGTGAAAACCGTTTCTTCCGTGGAAGAAGTGCCGGACGGGGCAAGGCTGTTGATCCGCACGCACGGCGAGGCGAAGGCGGTGTTCGACCGCGCGGCGGAAAAAAGGCTGGAAATCGTCGATTGCACCTGTCCGTTCGTGCGGAACATCCAGAAGATCGCGGAGGAAAAACACGGGCAGGGATATGCCGTGGTCATCGCGGGGGATAAAAATCATCCCGAGGTGAAAGGCATCGACGGCTGGTGCGAAAACTGCGCTATCGTGGTGAGCCAACCTTTTGAAATTTCAAAAATCGGGGCGGAAAAGGTCTGTATTGTGGCGCAAACGACGTTTTCGGTGGAAAAATTTGACGAAATTTTAAAAAATATTCAAAAAGATTGCTCAAAAACAGTTGAGATTTTTAAAACTATTTGCTATACTACTATCAAACGGCAAGAAGAAGCCGAGTCAATTTCTGCGGAATGCGACGCGGTCATCGTGTTGGGTGGCAAAAAAAGCAATAATACCGAAAAGTTGTTCGAAATTTGCTCAAAAAACTGCGAGAATGTTTTCCGAGTTTCTTCGCCCGTGGAAGTGGACTTTAAAAAATTAAGAAAGTTTAAAAAGGTTGGGATTGTAGTCGGAGCGTCCACTCCGTCGGCTCAGTCCCGGGAGGTTATCTCGAATATGGAGAACGCAGAAGTTAAAGCATCGATCAACGAAGAAACGGCTGTCAGCGAGCAGGAAACGGTTGTGAACGAAGCCGCTCAGGAAACCGTGCAGGAACCCGTTTCCGAAACGGCGCCCGCCGCGCAGGAAGAAACTGCGGCGGAAGTCGCGCAGCCCGCAGCGGAAGAAAAGGCCGAAGAGCCGAAGCAGGAAATCGCGCAGGACACGATGGAGGCGGCCATCGCCATGATGGACAATAAATCGCAGAAGTTCCGCCTGCATCAGATCATCACGGCAACGATTTCCCAGGCGCAGGACGATGGTTTGGCTTTATATATTCCCAATACGAAGAAAGAAGTTCTGCTCGACAAGAACGAAATGCTCGGCGAGTACAAAAAGGAAGATTTTACCGACAAGGTGGGCGACGATATCGACGTGATGGTCGTCGCGCTCACGCCGCATCTCAAACTGTCGCAGCGGGCGATGGAAGAACTTCAGAAAGAAGAAGCCGAAATCGAAGAGATCAAAAACGGAAAAGTTTTCGAAGTGAAAGTCACGGGCACCAACAAGGGCGGGCTTACCGGCGTTGTGGAAAACTGCCGTTCGTATCAGGTGTTCATTCCCTCTTCGCAGATCAGGATCGGCTATGTGAAAGAGCTCGATAAATACGTGGGCAAAACGCTTCGCTGCAAGGCGGAAAAGGTGGAAGGCAAGGGCAGCCGCCGCCAGATCGTCGCCTCGCAGAGAATCATCCTCGAAGCGGAAAAGGCGGAGAGAGACGCGATCCGCGCGGAGAGAGAAGAGGCTTTCTTCAACAGCATCGAAGTGGGCGACATCGTGAAGGGCACGACGCAGAGATTTGCGGATTTCGGCGCGTTCGTGAACGTGAACGGTTTCGATTGCCTCGCGCATATTTCCGATTTGTCCTGGTCGGGGTGCAAAAAATGTTCGGACGTTTTGGAACTCAACAAAATGTACGAATTCAAGATTCTGAAAATCGACAGGGAAAACAAAAAGGTTTCCATCGGATATAAACAGCTCCAGCCCAAACCCTGGGAACTCGTTGCGGATAAATATCACGCGGGCGACGTGATCAAGGGCAAGGTGGTGCGCATCGTAAGTTTCGGCGCGTTCGTCGAAGTGGAAAAGGGCGTGGACGGCCTGGTGCACGTTTCCCAGATCTCCAACGAATGGCTGGATAACCCGACTTCCGCTCTGAAGGTGGGCGACGAGGTTGAGGCGAAGATTCTCGAGATCGACACCGAGAAAGAGAAGATGACCCTTTCCATCAAGGCGCTGCTGCCCGAAACGGAAGTGAGAAAGGTCAATCCGAACAAAGCGCACAAGAGCGAAGAAGGAAAAGACGCGGGCAAAGGCCCGAGAAAGGCGAGAGCGCCGCGTGAAGACGACGACGGTCTGCGCGAATGGAAGGACGACAGCAACGGCGGCGCGTCGATTGCCGAACTCCTCGGAAATCTGGAATAAGAAAAACGATACAGCAAAAAAACGGCTCGCAAAACGGGTCGTTTTTTTATCCCGGCGTTCGGTATCTGCCGATCGCCGGAAACGGGAAATACGGGCGGCTTGCGCATTTTCGGCATCGGACGGGTCGCCTGAAATGCAAAGGGGAAAGAGAATGGCGAGAATGGTAAAGCGGCTGAAAGGCGAACTCCTCGATTCACCCGAGGTTCTGGACGGGATCTTCTGTTTGATTTACGAGAATATGAAGGAACTCTGTCCTCCCACCGGGGAAGATCGGGAAGAAGATAAACGCATCTGGCTGGAATTCAACCGTCAGGGCGTTCTGCAAAACGGCAGAACCACGGCGCTCGTTTACGACGGGCAAACGCTGTGCGGATTCCTGCAATACGAAAGGGCGGATCGTCTGTGTTGCTGGGGAGATATGGATATCGCCCCGCGCTATCGGAAGGACGGCGTTACGGTCCGTCTGCTCGTCCGCGAGCTTTTGCGCGACGGAGATTTTGCGGACTGTGAAATCATCTGTACGCAGATTATGGATAAAAACAGGGAATCCCGGTCGCTGGCGGTTCATCTCGGATTCCGGGAAAGGGAAAAGACCGCCCGCGGACACCTATATTTTTGTGAACGCTCCGCCCTGAAAAAGTTTGAAAAATAAGGAGTTCGGAAATTTGGGGAACCGCCCCGCGGCATATCGCCGCGGGGCGGGTTTTAAATAAACTTACAAAAGCGGACGGGCAAAGGCAATTCCTATAGGGATTTTTGACAAAGTAAAAGACTAACAAAAATTTTTTGTTAGTCTTTTACTTTTGCTTGCAATAACACACGACATTGCTTGTAAAGTATAGTGTGCCACACTTTTATTATAAATGAATAAACCTAATAAGAAAATACAGCTTTTTGAAAATTCTATTAAACTACAGTGTCTACTTTTGCTAGATATATTTTACCAAACCCACGAAAACCAACCCTATATCTTTCACCTGGTTTCATGTTTTCTATAGGTTTTCCGAAACAGCCACTCATTTTTACCATGATATTTGTTGGTTTTTCCAACGAAAAACATGCTGTTTCACCTTGTCTGCATTCAGCAATTAAATCCATAGTGTCATTGTTATATACCAAACACTTATTATTAAATAGTTGTCCTTCATAAACAGGGAAAGTTATTTTAACTGTTTTGTCAATAGGTTTTTCAATCTTTAAAGTGGCGTTGCTGATGTTATAAACATTATTAGTTATAAAATTGTTTATTGCTTTCTCTACGATAAATGCACAGCCGCAATATGGACAAATTCCCGCCTCTTTTTCCTTATCTACTTCTATATTTGAACCACAGTTCGTACATTTTGCTGAAACTAACATTTTATACCTCTCTTTTTTATTTTATTATATACTAACCAATAGTTAGTTGTCAAGCATTTTCTAACTATTAGTTATATAATGACATTATGGAAGAATCAATTATAAAAAAAAGATTAAGTGAAGAATTGAGAAATAGTGGATTAACGACTATCGAAATTGCAGAACGCATAGGTGTTTCTCCTGAAATGATTACACAATATTGCACAACAAAAAAGTTACCCAGATTGGACACTTTTGCAAAAATTTGTAAAGAACTCGATTTGGATGCAAATTATATTTTAGGCAATAATTAAAAAACTCGACTTTCCAAAAGTCGAGTTTTTTAATGTTTAATTTTAATCCCTAAGGGAAGAGCGATAAGCGCCCGCCGCTTTTTTTATTCTCGGTGTTTTATATCCGCGGACGGGCGGAAATATTCATATTCTCAAAACTGCGGCATACATTTAAATGAATGGATAAGCTCGATTTTACCTTCCTGCCGGAAAGCGTTTCGGCTCCGCTTTCCTGTATCGGAACGGAAAAACTTTATGAAATCCGTATGCGCGCGGGCGCGCCCGTCGTCGTCAATCACGACAATAAAAGGCTGTTCCTCGGCAGGGAACGGCTTACGACAGACGCGGGCAGGGCGATTTTCTGCGACAGGGAACTGATCGAGGAAACGCTTTTCCGCGCCGCGGATTACTCGCTGTATGCGGCGAACGAATCGCTGAAATCGGGATTTGTCACGACGCGCGGCGGCGTGCGCGTGGGCGTGTGCGGGGAGTGCGTGTTCGACGGCAAAAATATCATTACCATCAAAAATTTCACCTCGCTCTGCATCCGCATCCCGCATTTTATCGAAGGCGCGGCGAACGAGCTGATCCGTCGGGCATTTGCGGACGGCGTAAAAAACACGCTCATCGTTTCCGCGCCCGGATACGGCAAGACGACCATTTTAAAAGACCTCTGCCGCGTCTTTGCCGAAAATTACAATGTGCTCGTCATCGACGAACGCGGAGAGCTGGAAGACGAACGCCTGGCAAAAGCGGATATCGTGAAATTTTCGGACAAGCTGTACGCCTTTCAGTACGGTATCCGCAGCCTCGCCCCGCAGATCGTGATGACGGACGAGCTTTCGGGGAAGGAGGACTGGGAATGCGTGCGCCGCGCGGTGAACAACGGGGTGAAGATCATCGCCACCGCCCACGGCGACGGGGCGGAAAGCATTCAAAACAGGCCGGAATTTCTTTCGGGATTGTTCGAGCGGTATGTCGTTCTGCGCTCGCAGGGGCGCGCGGGATGCGTGGAAGCCGTTTACGACGGGGATTTTTATGAGTGCCGTTAAATGGATTCTCGGGGCGGTTGCCGTCGCCGTCTGCACGTTGGTCGCATGGAAACTTTCGGAAAAATTCCGCGTGCGGCAGAAATTTTACGGCGATTTTTATCTGTTCAACAAGCGTATGTGCGAAGAAATGAATTTCACGCGGAACACGCTCCCAGACGTATTGGGCTCGTTTACCGCCCAGCCGCCCTTTCAGGCAGTGCTCAACGACTACCGCCGCACGCTCGACGAACGGCTGCCTTTTTCCTGCGGAGAACTCTGGTTTTTGGGGGAAGAGGAAAAGCGCTCCGCGGAAGAATATTTTTCCTCGCTCGGAAAGACCGACGCGCATACGCAGCTCGCCTACCTCCGTTCGTGCGAGGGAAAATTGAAGGAACTGGCGGAAAAAACGCTTTCGGAACGGAAAAAGTACGGAACAATGTATATCAAATTGGGTTTGCTGACGGGGATCGCCGTGCTTATCCTCATCTTGTGAAATCGGAGAGAAACATATGGATATCAATATACTTTTCAAAATCGCGGCGATAGGCATTCTCATCACGGTCATCGTGCAGGTCCTCAAAAAGAGCGACCGCGACGACATCGCCACGCTCGTGAGTTTGGTGGGGCTGATCATCGTGCTCACGCTGGTCATCGATATGATTGTGCAGCTGTTCGGCGATATCAAAAACATCTTCAATCTGATATAGCTATGCTGCAGATCGTCGCTATCGCCCTGGTCGTGGGACTCATCTCCGTCTATCTTCGGTCGGTTTATTCCGTTCTCGTCTTGTTGTGCGTCGTAT
>CALVZR010000052.1 GCA_944372565.1 uncultured Clostridia bacterium
CGGCGGCGCGAAATCGCTGGAAAGGCTGGCGCTCCCCGTGGGGAAGGTCGTGATTTTCGAGCCGGACGTTTCGGTGTTCAACCGTCAGAAACGGCTCAAAGGCATCGTGCGGGACGTGATCGAACGATACGCGCCAAACGAAGAGATGAACGAATACATCTTTTTCAAACAGCTCCGTTCGCTTTCCTTCGAAGAGCCGCCCTATACGGAGATAAATACGGCGCGGGCGGAGGAGCTGGCAAAGGAATCGCTGCAGGGCCGTTACGGCACGGCGTTCGTGGTGAGCGATCCCGCCAATTTGGAAAAATTCCCCTGCCTTGCGGGCGTGCAGCGCTGCCTGTTCCGCCCGACGGAAAGCAACCTCGCGAACGCCGTGATCGTGGGCGGCGGGGAGCCGCTCGAAGGGTTCAGGCGGGTGATTTATATGGACCGTCCGCCCCGCGCCGTCGCGTGCGGCAGGGAAACCTACGTGAATAGCGAACTTTCGGGCAGGGGGCTTTTTCGGGGAATTTCGGCGGACAGAGGGGCTTTCAAAGAAGTTTTTGCGCTTTTGCGGGGGCTTTCGGGAAAAAAATTCGCCGATCCCGTTGATTTTTACCGTGCAAATCGTGTACAATACAGTCAAAGGCAGTTTTTGTTTTCCCTCGAAGTGTTCGGGGAGCTGGGGATTTTCACCGCGGAGGGCGGCGTTTTCCGGCAGGACACTTCGGTGAAGAGCGAGCTGACCCGCTCCGCCGTTTACCGCCGTGCGGAAAGGATGCTGAGAGATGATTGAGGTTCTGGAAAAAATCAGGGAAACTTATACGGGGAACGACCTTGCGCTGTGCGAAAAGGCCTATCGTTTCGCGCGCAAGGCCCACGAAAATCAGAAACGCGCTTCGGGGGAGGAGTACTTCACCCACCCCTGCAACGTCGCGAAAATCCTCATCGACCTCGGGATGGACGCCGCGACCATCGCGGCGGCGTTTCTGCACGACGTCATCGAGGACACGCCCGTTTCCGAAGGGGATATCCGCGCGGAATTCGGCGACGAGGTTCTGCAGCTCGTGCTGGGCGTGACCAAGCTGGAAAAAATCGAATTCACCTCCAAAGAGGAAGAGCAGGCGGAAAACTTCCGCAAAATTTTCGTGGCGATGGCAAAGGACATCCGCGTGATCATCATCAAGCTGGCGGACCGCCTGCACAATATGCGCTCGCTCAATTTCCTTTCGCCCGAACGGCAGCAGCGTATGGCGCGCGAAACGCTGGACGTGTTCGCCCCGCTCGCGGGCAGGCTGGGCATTTCGCAGATCAAGTGCGAGCTTGAAGATCTTTCCCTGAAATATCTCGAACCCGAATTTTTCGAATACCTCGTGACCAACATCAACGCCAAACTCGCCGAGCGGCGGGAATTCGTGGCGTTCGTCGTGCAGGAGATCCAGAAGATTTTGGACGAAAGCCACATCAAGGGCGAGGTGTTCGGGCGGCCGAAGCATTTTTATTCCATCTACAAGAAGATGAAGAACCAGAATAAAACGCTCGACCAGATTTACGATCTCACGGCGGTGCGCGTGATCGTGAACACCGTGGACGACTGCTACGAGGTGTTCGGCAAAATCCACCATAAGTGGAAGCCCATCCCCGGCAGGATCAAAGACTATATCGCCACGCCCAAACCCAATATGTATCAGTCGCTGCACACGACGGTCGTAACCAATTTCGGGCAGACCTTCGAAATACAGATCCGCACCTACGAGATGAACCGCGCGGCGGAATACGGTATCGCGGCGCACTGGAAATATAAGGAAAACAAGAAGGAAGTAGATGATTTCGACGCCCGCCTTTCGTGGATCCGCGAGGTGATGGAGTGGCAGGGCGGCCTGAAGGACAGCAAGGAATTCATCGATTCCCTGAAAGGGGATATTTACAGTTCGGAAGTGCTGGTGTTCACCCCGAAGGGGGACGTCATCTCCCTGCCGCAGGGCGCCACGCCCATCGACTTCGCCTATCAGATCCACTCGGCGGTGGGAAATAAGTGCGTGGGCGCCAAGGTCAATTCCAAAATGGTGCCGCTTTCCACCCCGCTGCAGGTGGGCGACGTGGTGGAGATCATCACTTCCCCCAACTCCAAAGGCCCTTCCTGGGACTGGCTGAAAATCGCCAAAAGCTCCTCCACGAAAGTGAAGATCAAACAGTTCTTCAAGCGGGAAATGAAGGAGGAGAACATCAAAACGGGCAAGGCGATGCTCGAACGCGAGGCGAAGAACAAGGGCTACAACCTTTCCGACCTTCTCACCGACAAGGCGTTTGCCAAACTCTCGCAGAGGATGTCCTTTTCCGGGCAGGACGAGATGTTCGCCTCCGTGGGCTACGGCGCGGTAACGACCAATCAGGTGCTGGTGAAACTCATCGATTATTACCGGCATTCCTCCATCGAATCGCAGGCGCGCATCATCGCGAGCAATCCCAAACAGTCGGGCGGCGTGATCGTGAAGGGGATGGACAACATCCTCGTGCGCATCGCGGGGTGCTGCCACCCCGTGCCGGGCGACGAAATCGTGGGGTTCGTTTCCCGCGGGCGGGGCGTGGCGGTGCACCGCGCGGACTGCCCGAACATGAAAAACATCGAGCCCGAGCGCTTCATCGAGGTGCGCTGGGCGAACGAAACGGGCAATTCCTTCAACGCGGGCATCAAGGTCATCGCGAACGACCAGGGCACGATTTTATCCAGCGTTTCGCAGGTGGTGGCGCAGATGAATTTCGCCATCACCGCCATCAACGGGCGCATCGATTCCAAAACCAAGCAGGCGGTGGTCGATTTCAACATCCGCCTCAATTCCCGCTCGGAGCTGGACGCGCTCATCGAAAAATTAAAGCAGAACAAAAAACTCATCGATGTTTACAGGACGAGTTTTTAAGGAGGAAAGGGTGAAATTTCGGATACACCGCGTATTTACGGGCATGATGGGGAGCAACGCCTATTTCCTCTCTGACGAAGAAGGGCGCGCCTGCGTGATCGACCCCGGTATGGGGAATGCCGCCGCCGATTACGCGCAAAAAAACGGGCTGAAGATCGAACTCGTATTGCTCACGCACGGGCATTTCGACCATATCGGCGCGTGCGCCGCGCTCCAACGGTCGGGCGCGAAAGTGGGCGTTTGCGAAAAGGACGCGGATAAACTCTATACCGAAAACAATTTAGGCGGGCAGTTCGGGATCTTTGTGGAGCCGCTGCACGCGGATTTCACTTTCCGCGACAGGGAGGAGATCGACTTTCACGGATTGAAATTCACCGTACTGGAAACGCCCGGGCACAGCGCGGGCTCGGTGTGCTTTCTCACCGGACTCGGCATATTCAGCGGAGATACCCTCTTCTGCGGCGGCGTGGGCAGGTCGGATTTTTACGACGGCAGCGAAGAACAACTCGCCGCGTCGCTTCAAAAACTGCTCGCCGCCGAAAAGGACGCCCCCGTATTCCCCGGACACGGGGAAGAAACCACCCTCGCGAAAGAACGCGCCTACAATCCTTACCTATGAAAACGAACACGCCTTTTTCGGCGGATCTCGACGAGGTGATCAACCTCTTTTTGCCCGCGGGGCAGGCAGACGCCGAACATCATTGCGAAAACAAGGGAGATTTTTACGAAAACGCCGTGCGCATAGGGGAGAAACGTTATGTTTACGCCTATCCCGCCGGCGGGGAAAACGCCCTCGAAATAAAGCGCGCTTTCAAATACGGCGCGAAACTCGCCGTTTACAGGGCGTTTTCCGCCTATACGGGCAAGCGTATGCCGTGGGGCGCGCTCACGGGCATCCGCCCGAGCAAGCTCGCCTATCGGGAGCTGGAAACGCGCGGGGAGTTCAGAACGCTCTTCGACGAGATGGACGTGAGCGCGCCCAAGCGGGAACTGATCGAGAAGATCGTGGAGGAACAGCGGGGAATTTACGACACCGATCCCGCAAACGGGGATTTTTTCGTGTTCATCCCGTTCTGCCCGTCCAAGTGCCGCTACTGCTCCTTCATCACGGCGGACATCACGCGTTCGGGGCAGTACGTTCCGGCATATATCGATGCGCTCGCGGAGGAGATCGCCGCGGCGAAACCCCTCGTGAAGAAACTGCGTTCGGTGTATATCGGCGGGGGAACGCCCGTCGCGCTGCCGCCGGAAGAGCTCGAACGCGTGCTCGCGGCGGTGGGGGACGCGGGCGGCGCGGAATACACCGTGGAGGCGGGGCGGCCGGACTGCATCACGGCGGAAAAGATCGCCCTGCTCGAAAAATACGGCGTTACCCGCGTGTGCGTCAATCCGCAGACTTTCTGCGACGACACCCTCGCCCGCCTCGGGCGGAAACACACCGCGGCGGACGTGTATGAAAAATACGCCCTCGTGAAGGATACATTTTCCGTGAATATGGATCTTATCGCGGGGCTGGAAGGGGAAACGCCCGAAATCTTCGCGCGGTCGGTGGACGCCGCGATCGCCCTGCGGCCGGACAACATCACCGTACACACGCTGTGTTTAAAAAGCGGCGCCGCCCTCAAAGAGGAAACGGCGTATCTCAGCGGAGAGGGCGTGTCCGCCATGGTGGAATACGCCCACCGCGCGCTCGCGGACGCGGGCTACGCGCCCTATTATCTTTACCGCCAGAAATATATGGCGGGCAATCTGGAAAACACGGGATACACCCTTCCCGGCAAGGCGTGCGTTTACAACGTGGACACGATGGAGGAACTGTGCGACAACGTGGCGTGCGGAGCGAACGCCATTTCCAAGGCGGTGTTCGGCGGGGGAGCGCGCATCGAACGCTATAAAAATCCCAAGGATATCCCCACGTATCTCGCGAAAAAAGACGCGATCATCGCCAAAAAGGCAGAACTTTTTTCGCCGAAAGGGAAAAAGAACGCCTGAAAAGGCGCAAAAAGCGCGGAACGGGCGAAATTTATGGCGAAAACAGTTTACAAAAAAGGGAAAGTTTGCTATACTTTAACACGAAAGTAACGGCTTTACCCGAAGGCAAGGGCGCAGGGATCCTCATCCGCGAACTTTGTTTCGGGCGCACTACCCATAAAAAGGAGGTTAAAACATTATGGACAAGGCCAAAAAACAGGAAATCATCGCAAAATTCGCGCGCCACGCGGGAGATACGGGTTCGCCGGAAGTGCAGATCGCCCTTCTCACCGAGCGCATCAACCACCTGAACGAACACCTCAAGGTGAACAAGAAGGACAATCACAGCCGCCGCGGCCTGCTGAAAATGGTCGGCGAACGGCGCGGCCTTTTGGATTATCTGAAGGGCGTGGACATCGAAAGATACAGAAAAATCATCGCTGATCTGGATTTGAGAAAGTAAAAAAAAGGGCGGCTTTGTTCAGCTCGCCCTTTTTATATGCAATTTTTCCCGTTTTCGGGGAAAAATGGCATGGAAATAGATTTTTTAGGGTAATTTGAGGAGAGAGAAATGACAGACAAATGCAGAGTATTCAAAACGGAGATCGGCGGCAGGGAAGTTACGGTGGAAATCGGCAAATACGCCGAACAGGCCAACGGCTCCTGCCTGGTGCGTTGCGGCGAAACGGCGGTGATGGTTACCGCCACGATGGCCGAGAAACCGAGAGAGGGGATGGACTATTTCCCGCTCGGCGTGGATTATGAAGAAAAGATGTATTCCGTGGGAAAGATCCCCGGCGGATTCAAACGGCGCGAAGGCCGCGCGAGCGACAAGGGCATTCTGACCGCCCGCCTCATCGACCGTCCGCTCCGCCCGCTCTTCCCCAAGGGCATTTTCAACGACGTGATCGTGGTCGCCACCGTGCTTTCGGTGGAGCCGGACGTTATGCCCGAACCTCTGGCGATGTTCGGCAGTTCCGTGGCGCTTTGCATCTCGGATATCCCGTTCGCGGGGCCGACGGGTTCGGTCGTGGTCGGGCTGGTGGACGGCGAATACGTCATCAACCCCTCGCTGGCGCAGCGCGCGAAGAGCAGGCTGTCTTTGAACCTCGCCGGCACGAAGGACGCCATCATGATGGTCGAGGCGGGTTCCAAGGAAATCAGCGACGACGAGATGGTGGGCGCCATCCTCTTCGGGCACGAGCACATCAAAAAGCAGTGCGCGTTCCAGGAAGAGATCGTGAAGGAAGCGGGCAAGCCCAAGCGCGAAATGGAACTCTATCACGTTCCCGAAGATATCGACGCCGCCGTGCGCGCCTTCGCGAGCGATATGCTGGACGAGGCGCTCGAACACTACGTGCGCGAAGAACGCCAGCAGGCGCAGGACAAGGTGGAAGCGGATACGCTCGAACACTTCAAGGAAATTTATCCCGATAAAGAGCGCGAAATCAAGGACAGCCTGTATTATCTCACGAAGGAAAAGGTGCGCGCGAAGATTCTCGACAAGGGCATCCGCCCCGACGGGAGAAAACTTACGGAAATCCGCCCGATCTGGTGCGAACACGGCATTCTGCCGAGAGTGCACGGCAGCGGCGTGTTCACGAGAGGGCAGACGCAGGTAATGACCACCTGCACCCTCGCCATGCTCAGCGAGGCGCAGAAACTCGAAGGGCTGGACGAAGAGACGAGCAAGCGCTATATGCATCAGTATAATATGCCCGGCTACGCTTCGGGCGAAGCCAAGCCCATCCGCAGCCCCGGTCGCCGCGAAATCGGCCACGGCGCGCTCGCGGAACGCGCGCTTGAACCCGTGATTCCGAGCGCGGAGGAATTCCCCTACGCCATCCGTATGGTGAGCGAGGTGCTGAGTTCCAACGGCTCCACTTCGCAGGGCAGCGTGTGCGGCTCCACCCTCGCGCTTATGGACGCGGGCGTGCCCATCAAGGCGCCCGTTGCCGGTATCGCGATGGGGCTTATCAAGGACGATAAGAGCGGGAAAGTCGCCGTTCTCACCGATATCCAGGGGCTGGAAGATTTCCTCGGCGATATGGACTT
>CALVZR010000053.1 GCA_944372565.1 uncultured Clostridia bacterium
GATTTCTTCGGCGCGGACGGCTATATCCTGCCCGGCGTGATGGATATCGAGGGCAACCCCATGGCGGGCTGGGGACAGTATTCGCTAAGCCCCGGCAACCATCCCTGGAACTGCCTCGGCCTCGACGAATGGCTGCGCTATACGGGCAGGGAGGACGTTCTGCCCGAGGTGTATGAATATCTCGCGGGCAGCGGGCGCGCCCTCGCTTCTCTGCTTACGGAAAACGAAGAGGGTTTCCTCGCCTTTCCCGTTTCCACTTCGCCCGAGATCGGCGACGATTCCGAAAGGGCGTTTTTGCACCCCGATTCCAATTACGACAACGCGGGGCTCCGCTATCTCTTCGGCAGACTGGCGGAACTTTCCCGCACGGCAGCCCCGCAGGACGAAAAGACGTGGGCGGATATCCTGCGCCGCCTTCCGCCCCTCGCCGCCGACGAAAGCGGCCTGATGGTGGATCAATTCACCCACTACGAAAAGTCGCACCGCCATTTTTCCCACCTGATGAGCGTCTATCCCTACCGCACCACCAAACGGGAAACGGACGGGGAACTTATAGAAAAGAGCCTTTTAAACCTCGAAACGCAGGGCTTCGGGCTGTGGGTGGGGTTTTCCTTCGCGTGGGCGGCGGCGCTGTACGCCGTTGCGGGCAACGGAGAGGGCGCGCACTATATGCTGCGGATCTTCGAAGAGTGTTTTGTTTCGCCCAACGGGTTCCACCTGAACGGCGATTTCAAAAAACGGGGGGTGAGTTCTTTCCATTACCGCCCGTTCACGCTGGAAGCGAATATGCTCTTTTCCGCCGCGCTCGGCGAAATGCTGCTGCAATCGGACGAGGGGAAACTTTGGCTCTTTCCCGCCGTGCCCGAAAGCTGGAAACAAAAGGGCGTTTCCTTTTCCCGCCTCCGCGCGTTCGGCGGCCTGGAAGTGAGCGCCGAAATGAAGGCGGGGAAAATTTTCCGCCTGATCGTGGAAAATCCTTCCGCAAAGGAAAAAGAGATCGCGCTCGGACTGCCGGAAGGCGTGCGGAAGATCGTTTTAAAACCCGGAGAAAACCAGATCGTTTAACGGCGATCGGGCAAAAAAAAAGATTGCATGGAGGTAACGAAATGAAAAAGACCATACTTCTGACGGGCGGCGCGGGATTCATCGGCTCCCATACGCTCGTGGAACTTTTGCAGCGAGGTTATGCGGTGGCGGTGGTGGACAACCTCTGCAATTCCTGCGAGGAGGCGCTCTTCCGCGTGCGCAAGATCACGGGGAAGAATTTCGCCTTTTACAATGCGGACGTGCGGAACCGCGCCGCGATGGATATGATCTTCACGGAAAACAAGTTCGACGCGGTTATCCACTTCGCGGGGCTCAAAGCCGTGGGCGAAAGCTGCAAAAAACCCATCGAATATTACGAAAACAACATCTACGGCACCCTCGTTCTTCTGGAAACCATGCGGGCGCACAACGTGAAAAAACTGGTGTTTTCCTCTTCCGCCACGGTTTACGGCAACCCCGAAAAACTGCCGCTCACCGAGGAGTGCAGAACGGGCGGCACCACCAATCCCTACGGCACTTCGAAATATTATCTCGAAGGCATTTTGCAGGACGTGTACCGCGCGGACCCCGCGTGGAACATCATCCTGCTGCGCTATTTCAATCCCGTGGGCGCGCACGAAAGCGGGCTGATCGGCGAAGATCCCAAGGGCATTCCCAACAACCTGATGCCCTACGTCGCGCAGGTGGCGAGCGGCAAGCTCGAAAAAATAAACGTGTTCGGCGACGATTATCCCACGAAGGACGGCACGGGCGTGCGCGATTATATCCACGTGGTGGACCTGGCGCGCGGGCACGTGGCGGCGATAGAAAAATGTAAAGACGCGGGCGTGCGCGTGTATAACCTCGGCACGGGCGTGGGATACAGCGTGCTCGATATGATCCACGCCTTTGAAAAGGCGTGCGGGAAAAAACTGCCTTACGTGATCTGCCCGCGCAGGGACGGCGACATCGCGGAATGCTATGCGGATTCTTCCAAGGCGGAGCGCGAACTCGGCTGGAAGGCGCAGTTCGGCATAGAGGAAATGTGCCGCGATCGATGGAACTGGCAGAGCAAAAATCCGGAAGGCTACCGCAAAGCCAAACGCTGACGGAAAAAACAAATAAAATAAGGTAAAGATTCGGAAAAAGAAAACGCACCCGTTTAAAAAGTGCGCCCCGAAAGCCTGTTCGGCTTTCGGGGCGCAATTCGGAGAAAAAACCGCGGGGGCGTTTTTTTTACGCGGTACGCCCTTCAACGGTTTGCAAAACGGGCGGCGTTTGTGCTATACTGTAACGCGGAAATAAGTAAAACAGGAACGGAGGCAGAAGAAAATGACGGAAGTCGTGAAAGAATGGCTGCAAAAAGCGACGGACCCCGCCATCGCGGCGGAGCTTTCCGCGCTCAAAGAAAACGAAACGGAACTCAAAGACAGATTTTATAAAGATCTGGAATTCGGCACGGGAGGCCTGCGCGGCATCATCGGCGCGGGCACGAACTGCATGAATATCTACACCGTGGCGCGGGCGAGCGAGGGGCTGGCGGCGTATATGAAGGCGCACGGCATGAAGAAGATCGCCGTCAGTTACGACAGCCGCATCAATTCCCGCCTGTTCGCGGAAACGGCGGCGCGGCAGTTCGCGAAAAACGGCATCAAAACGGTGATCGTGAAGGAACTGATGCCCACGCCCTTCCTTTCCTTCCTCACGCGGGAGGAAAAGTGCGATATGGGCGTGATGGTCACCGCCAGCCACAACCCCGCGAAATACAACGGCTATAAGGTGTATAATTCGGACGGCTGCCAGATCGTGGACGCCGCCGCGGCGGAGATTTCCTCTTATATTGAAAAGACGGCATATTTCGGGGATATGGGCAAGCCGTTTGCCGAATATCTCGCCGAGGGTGCGGTTTCCCTCTGCCCGGACGCCGTGGAGGAAAAATACCTTCTCGGCGTGAAGGACATCGTGAACGCGCAGCCCTCCGACCTCAAAGTAACCTATAC
>CALVZR010000054.1 GCA_944372565.1 uncultured Clostridia bacterium
CGAGCGGTGAAAACGAACCTTATACAGAAAGCGGGTTCATCGGGATCGAAGATATGCTTTCGGGAGCAGGCGTACTGATTCCCGCAGGGGCGACCGAAGTACAAGCGGTTACCGTTGCGGAAGACGGCTCTTTGACTTTCAAAGTTCCCGTTGTTAAAGGAACGCCGCGCACAGAAGTAACGCTTACCCGCATTACGGAAACTGTAGAATAACAAAAAATACAAAATTTCATTTACAAGGAGAAGATCAATCATGAGATCGGCAAAGGCATTTTTCAACTGGGCGTTTTCCACGAGAGCGAAGAGCGTTATGAAAATTTATAACGACGAACCCATCACTCCCGAAAAGATGTTTTTAAGTTTCTGTTCCCACGATCCCACTTTCATTTCGCACGGACCCGCGGGGCTGAACGGCAGCATCAAGGGCATCGGCTTTATGCCCAAGCCCGAATATCTGGAAGAAACGCTCGAAGCCTACATCAAACACATCAAAACCTACGACCCCGAGGATAAAACCTACTCCAAGCGCGGGCTGGGCGTGCTCATCAAATACATGTACGGCGACGAGGCGCACGACAGAATCGATTTCGAGCACATCGGTTCGCTCGAAATGGCAAAACAGCATTCCTATGCAAACTACAAGGTCAATCCCGAGGCCACGCTTTTATTCTATCAGCCGCCCATGGTTTCCTTTGAAGTGCGCGGCACCATGCATATTTACGACGAAATGGAATCGGGCAAGCGCGAAATTTATCAGCAGTTCATCAACGCGCAGCACGATATGTATCACACGCCAGATATGACGAGATGGCTCAAATATCCCGCATACGTGATGGATATCGAAGAAATTTACGACAACAGCGCCACGAAAGAGGGATTCGGCGTGAAACTCGAATACCCCATGCCCAAAGAATAAAACGGGCAAACGGAGCCTGCGGGCGCACCCCGCGTCCGCGGACTTCCGCAGGAAAAGAAGATGAAACATTTTTTGAAAAAACTGACCGCCGCGGCGCTCGTTGCAGCCTTTGCGCTCACCGCCGCGGGGTGCAATACGTCCATCGCGGAACGCAGGGAAGATACGAGCTCCACGCTTTACGTGGGCTACGTTTCCTCCGCGTTCCCCACGACGTTCATGCCGTGGAGTTCGCGGGACGGCATTGCGCCCACCGTGGCGAGCCTCATTTACAATACGCTTTTCACCTTTGACGAGGAAACGGGGGAATATCTGCCGTCTGTCGCGAAAAGCTGGTGCTATACCGATTACGAGGGCAAGCCGCTCGTAACCGATGAAGGCGAGATCGATTACGACGAGGTGGAAAAATATTATGCAGACGACAGCCGCCAGTATATGGTGGTGAAGATCGTGCTGCACGACGACGCCACTTGGAGCGACGGCGAACCCGTTACCGCGGAGGACGTGTATTACACCCTCGATATCGCCACGGACAACGCCCTTTCGGGGCACGCGGGCGCGCTCGCGTGGACGAACGATCTCGAACACAAATCCAGCGGCGGCGTGCTGGAAAAGCAGGGGATATACACGAGGAATCACGACGAATGGGGCACCTATCCCTACGCCGAGGACGGTTCGGATACCGTTTTGTATCTGCACGTAAGAAAGGTGCTCGGCGCGATCGCCACCATTTTCACCTCCATTCTGATTCTGCCCGAACATATCTGGGAGCCGCTCGTGGACGAAGATCACAAACTCAACAGCGAAGAGCCGAGCGGGGAGATTTTGAAACAGTATCAGAACCCGGTCGGCAGCGGCGCGTGGACGCTGGACGCCTCCCGTTCCTCGCGGCAGATGATCGTGCTCGAAAACCGCGGCACGGATTACCACCTCAAAGCGGAGGCCGGCAGCGCGCTTTATAAGGTGGATACCATCAAATTCATGTTGTACATGGAGGAAAATACCGCGATATACGCCCTTTTGAAGGGGCATATCGATATTCTGGACGCTTCCATGAACTCCAACTATCTGCGCCTTTTCGAAGAAGAGGAAAACATCTATCTTTCCAACGTGGAGGGAACGTCCATTCAGACGCTCGTGCTCAACGTGTCCCCGCAGGAACAGTACAGGAACGATATGCGCGACATTCTCGCAAACGCCGATTTCCGCAAGGCGCTTGCGCTCGCCGTCAATCAGGAAGAGCTGATCAAAA
This sequence comes from uncultured Clostridia bacterium, assembly GCA_944372565.1. Lineage (GTDB taxonomy): Bacteria > Bacillota > Clostridia > Christensenellales > Borkfalkiaceae > UMGS775. The sequence goes on from CALVZR010000054.1 coordinate 2,165, forward strand.
ACGTCATCAACGGGGCGGGGATCACCGCCTCCGCGGGGCTGATGCTGGAAAGCCAGGAAGTGCTGTATAATCCGGAAGCGGATATCCTTTCGGGGGATTACGAAGCCCGCCTCGCGGAAGCCAACGAGATCCTCGACGGGCTGTATCCGCAAAAGGATTCCATGGGATACCGCCTCGCAAAAGGCAGGCGCATTTCCTTCGAAATTCTCGCCAACCCCGGCGAAACCGAACTCGTTTCCTTTTTGCAGGTGCAGTTCCAGAAGATCGGCGTGGAGGTCAGCTATAAAGCGGAAGGTTCCATGCCGGAGGATACCTACCTGTTCGAAGGCGATTTCGATATGACTTTCCAGGCGGCGATCTTCAGCGTGGCGAATGTGGACGTGATGTACGATTCCCATTTCGTTTCCACATCGCGCGCGTCCAACTACGGCAGGCTGGCGGACGAAACGCTTACCGAAACGATAGACGAAATGCGCTACACGCTCAATCAGAACCTGAAATATGAGCTCGTGAAAGACATCCAGTTGCAGATCGCGCAGCTTTACTATAAAATCCCCATGTATTCTTCCAACGTCATTTCCGTGGCGCGGACCGACCGTTTTACGGGCTATACCGCGTCGCCGGGAGAAACGGTGTTCAACGAAGATACGCTCAAACAACTGATAAAGGTGGTGTGATATGAAAGCGTCTTATGTGATCAAAAGGATATTGCTCACGATCTTCATCTTTCTCGTCGTCATCACGCTGTGTTTCTTTATTCCGAGGATCGGCGTGAGCGACCCCGCCAGCCGCTATTATCCGGCGCAGACGGCGGGCATGAGCGACGAGGAGTACGAATACATCAAAGAGCAGATCCGCATCCAGTACGGACTGAACGGCAGTACGTTTCAGCAGTACATCAACTATATGGCAGACCTTTTCACGGGGGATCTGGGCACGTCTTATCAGACGGGCAGCCCGAAGGTGATCGACTGCATCGCCGAGTGCCTGCCGTGGACGCTCGTGCTCTCGGTGTCGAATCTGCTCATCTCGCTCGTCATCGGGATCCTGATCGGCACGATGGCGGCGTGGAAACGGGGGCGATGGCAGGATAAGCTGCTGCTCAACGCCTCCACGATCACGACCGCGCTGCCCGCTTTCTTCATCGCCCTCATTCTGTCTTTTTATCTCGGGTTTGAATGGGAGATCTTCCCCGCCTATACCGATCAGAACATGACGGCCAATTTCGACTGGAGCTGGCAGGCGATCTCCACGGTGATGTATAACGCCGCGCTGCCCGTGTTCGCCATGGTCATCGGGGGCATCGTGTCCTACGCGCAGTCCACGCGAAACAGCGTGATCGCCGTTTCGGGGGACGATTTCATCCTCACGGCGAAGGCGAAGGGGCTTTCCAACAACAAGGTCATCTACGGGCATACGCTCAGAAACGCCATGCTGCCCATCGTAACGCAGTTCGGCATGAACGTTTCCGGGCTGATCGGCGGCTCGGTGGTCATCGAGCAGATCTTCAACTGGAACGGTATGGGCACGCTGTTTTTAACGGCGAACAGCAACAACGACTATCCGCTCATGATGGGCATCATGATCTTCATGTCCGCGTTCGCGCTCGTGGCGAACCTGCTCACGGACTTCGTGTATTCCCTGCTCGACCCGCGCGTCACTTTGGGGGAACGGCGATGAAAGTTCTGAAAAATGTCGGTTTGTTCTGCTGGCGCTTTCTCTGCGGCGTGGGCAGGTTCTTCAAAAAACTCTGGCAGCATAAACAGGGGAGAGTGGGGCTGATCATCGTGGCGTTCCTCGCCGTTCTGGCCATCTTCGCCCCCCTCATCGCGCCGTACGATCCTTACGACGTTACCCAGCGCGCCGAAAAGGGGCTCACCCCTTCGTGGGAGCACCTCCTCGGCACGTCCATCACCACGGGGCAGGATATCTTTTCCATGCTGATTTACGGCACGCGCTCCTCGCTCAGCATCGGGCTGATCACGGGCGTGGTCATCGCCGTGCTCGGTTCGCTGCTCGGCATCGCCGCGGGCTATCTCGGCGGCTGGGTGGATACCCTCATCATGCGCGTCGTGGACGTTTTGCTGGTCATTCCCTCGCTCCCGCTCGTCATCGTGATGACGAACGTTCTGGGAACGAGCTACGCCGTCATCGTGCTGGTGTTCGCGGCGTTCGGCTGGACGGGGCTCGCCCGCGTGGTTCGCTCGCAGGTTATCCTCATCAAAAACGCCAACTATGTGAAGGCGGCGGAACTGGTGGGCGCGAGCAAATGGTATATCATGTGGCGGCACATCCTGCCCGCCGTTTCCAACCTCCTCATCATGAGCACGGCGCTCACCAGCGCGGGCATCATGGTCGCGGAGGCGGGGCTTTCCTTCCTGGGGCTGGGCAATCCCACCGCCATCAGCTGGGGCAAAATGCTCGCGGACGCCCAGAGCGGCGGCGCCATGCTCTTCGGGCATTGGTGGAGCATTCTCGCGCCCGGTATAGGCATCTTCCTTTCGGTGTATTCCTTCATGCGCATCGGTCTGGCGCTCGAAGAGATCTTAAACCCCAAAATGCGCAAGGGCAGCAGTATGGTGAAGGTGTTCAAGCACCTCAATAACACCTATCTCGACGAGGTGTTCGCCTCGATGGACGAAGCGAGCAGGCTCAAAGGCGAATACGCGGGGGACGCTCTCCCCGAAGAGGTAAAAACGGAAACGCTCGCGCTCGAAACCTACGCGCCCCTCACGGGAGGCGTTCCCGAAGTCGTACCTGCGGAAGAGATCGCAATCGAGCTGCCCGCCGCGGAGATCGCGGCGGAAAACGCCGAAAACGAAGCGGGCGCTCCGCCCGCGGAGAGCGCGGCGCCGGCGGAAGAGTCCGCGCCCGCGCAGACGCGCGGCGGACGGCACCGCCGTTCGAAAAAACCGGGCAAGCCGCGCGTGGAAACCAAGGACGGGGGTGACAAATGAACGCGCTCGAAGTAAAGAATTTAAAAGTGATCTTCCCCACGGAGATGGGGATCGTGCGCGCGGTGGAGGGCATCGATATCGAGATCGAGCAGGGCAAGTGCGCCGCCATCGTGGGCGAATCGGGATGCGGCAAGAGCGTTACCTCGCTCGCCGTGATGAAACTGCTTTCCACCCCGCCCGCCATCGTGCGGGTGGATAAACTCGAACTGGGCGGCACGGACATCAAGGGCCTCACCGACAAGCAGATGCAGAAAGTGCGCGGCAAGGACGTGGCGATGATCTTTCAGGACGCGCTCACCGCGCTCAACCCCGTCATGCAGGTGGGAAAGCAGATCGACGAGATTTTCCTCGCGCATAATCTGAGCGACGGCGAAAACGGAAAAACGGGGCGGGTCAACCGCAAGAAAGAGGCAAAACGCCGCACCATAGAGGCGCTCAAACTCGTGGGCATCAGCGACGCCGAACTGCGCTACAAGGCGTATCCGCACCAGCTTTCGGGGGGAATGCGCCAGCGCGTGCTCATCGCAATGGCGTTTGCGTGCAATCCCAATCTCATCATCGCGGACGAACCGACCACCGCGCTCGACGTAACCATTCAGGCGCAGGTGCTCGACGTGCTCAAAGATCTGCAGCGCAAGCGGAACACTTCGCTTATGCTCATCACGCACGATTTGTCCATCGTGATGAATATGGCAGACGAAATTTACGTGATGTACTGCGGCAAGATCGTGGAACGGGGCACGACGAGGGAGATCTTCAAAGACCCCCTGCACCCCTACACGATGGGGCTGCTCGGTTCCATCGCCCGCATCGGGGACGCGAAGAGCCGTTTCGTGCAGATTCCCTCTTCGCTGCCTAGCCCCATCCATAAACCTTCGGGGTGCTATTTCCACCCGCGCTGCCAATACGCGGGCGAACGGTGCAAAACCGAAATGCCCCCGCTGGAAAAGCTGGAAGGGGGCAGGTGCGTGCGCTGCTGGAACTATAAGGAGATCAAAAATGGAAAGAACGGATAAGCCCCTGCTGAAACTGGAAAACATCAACGTCACGTTCCCCGTGAAGAAGGATTTTCCCTTTCAGAAACGGCGGTTCGTGAAGGCGGTTTCGGACGTTTCCCTGGAAATTTATCCCGGCGAAACCTTCGGCGTGGTGGGCGAATCGGGGTGCGGAAAGAGCACGCTCGCGAACACCACGCTGGGGATGCAGAAAGTGGATTCGGGCAAGATCTTTTTCGAGGATAAGGACCTCACCGTGATGAATAAGCGGGAACTCAAAGAAGTGCGCCGCAGTATGCAGATGATCTTTCAGGACCCCTTTTCCTCGCTCAATCCCCGTTTCAGCGTGTTCGACATCGTTTCCGAACCGCTCCGCATCAAGGGCGGCTACACGCAGGAAGAAATGCGCGCGCTCGTGGCGGAAATGCTCGCGGAAGTCGGGCTTTCGGAAGGGGATTTAGACCGTTTTCCCTCGGATTTTTCGGGCGGGCAGAAACAGAGGATCGGCATCGCCCGCGCGCTCATCTTAAAGCCGAAATATCTCGTTTGCGACGAGCCCGTTTCCGCGCTGGACGTTTCGGTGCACGCGCAGATCCTCAACCTGCTGATGGACTTGCAGGAAAAATTCCACATTACCTATCTTTTCATCTCGCACAACCTCGCGGTGGTGAAGCGCATCTGCGACAGGGTGATCGTGATGTACCTCGGCAAGGTGATGGAATACGGCAACGTGGAGCGCATCTTCAAAAACCCCGTGCATCCCTACACGAAGGCGCTCATCAGCGCGATCTTCGATACCGATATCGACTGCCCGCGCGAGCGCGCCAAACTCAAAGGCGAAGTGCCCAGCCCCATCAATCCGCCCGCGGGGTGCCGTTTCTGCGGCAGATGTCCCGAAGAATGTCCCGAATGTTCGCAGGGCGAGCCGCCCCTCGTGGAGGTGGAGGAAGACCATTTCGTGGCGTGCATCCGCCATACTTCTTTGGGGGAGAAAGCGTAACCGTGGTAAAAAAACAGACGCTCGTGCTCATCGCCGCCCTCGTGTGGACGGCGGCGGGCGCGAACATTTTGCGCATCGGCGTCGCCGCCGCCTTTTCGGTGCGGTGGGAATGGTGGATGATCCTCTCCGCCATAGCCGTGTTCGGGCTGTTTCTGGCGATGTTTCTGCGCATCGTCGTAAAGCATCTGAAGCGCATTTACGGCTATGCGGAAAGAAAACACTGCTTTTTGAAATTTTTCGACGTCAAGGCGTATATCCTTATGGGCGTGATGATGACGGGGGGCATTCTGCTCCGCACGCTGGGCGTCATCCCCGATATGTGCACGGCGATGTTCTACACGGGGCTCGGCGGCGCGCTCACCGCGGCGGGGCTGACCTTCGGCGCGGAATATTGCAAAAAACTTTTCTTGCGGAAGAAAGCCGAGGGGAAAAAGAAATTGGATAAAAAACTGTACGAAAATTACGTAAAGATCTTAAAAGAAGAACTTCTGCCCGCCATGGGGTGCACCGAGCCCATCGCCGTCGCCTACGCGGCGGCGTGCGCGCGCGAACTTCTGGGCGCAACGCCGCATAAAGTGACGGTGGAGGCGAGCGGTAACATCGTGAAGAACGTGAAGAGCGTGGTCGTGCCGCATACGGGCGGACTGCGCGGCATCGAAGCCGCCGCGGCGGCGGGCGTCGTGGCGGGGGACGCTTCCAAAGAACTCGAAGTGCTTTCCTCCGTGAGCGAGGAAGAATGCGCCGCCATCGGGAAATTTTTGCAGGAGGCGGAGGTTTCCGCCGTGCTCATGGATACGCCGCGCGTGTTCGATCTGCGGGTGACGGCGGAGGGCGGCGGGCATACCGCCTCGGCGCGCATCGTGGATTTCCACACCAATCTCGCGGAAAAGACGCTGGACGGCGAAACGGTGTTTCAAAAACCCTTCGATCCCGAATGGAAGGAAGAGCTTACGGACAGGAGCTGTCTTTCGGTGGAAAACATCTTCCGTTTTGCCGAACAGGTGAACATAGAGGACGTGCGGGAGGTGCTTTCCCGCCAGATCGAATACAATATGGCCATCGCGGAGGAGGGGCTGAAAAACCCCTACGGCGCGAATATCGGCAAAGTGCTTTTGAAAAACGCGGGGGAGGACGTGCGCATCAGGGCGCGCGCCTACGCCGCTGCCGCGTCGGACGCCCGCATGAACGGCTGCGAAATGCCCGTCGTCATCGTTTCGGGCAGCGGCAATCAGGGCATCACGGCGAGCGTGCCCGTGGCGGTGTATGCCCGCGAAACGGGGGCGGACGAGGAAAAACTTTTCCGCGCGCTCGCGCTTTCCGATCTCATCACTATCCACTTGAAAACGGGCATCGGCAGGCTTTCGGCGTACTGCGGGGCGGTTTCCGCGGGCGTGGGAGCGGGCGCGGGCATCGAATATCTCCGCGGCGGCGGGGCGGACGAGATCGCGCACACCGTGGTCAACGCCGTCGCCATCGCCTCGGGCATCATCTGCGACGGGGCGAAGGCGTCCTGCGCGGCGAAGATCTCCCAGTCGGTGGAAGCGGGCATTCTGGGCTACGAAATGTACGAGGAAGGCAACGAATTTTACGGCGGCGACGGCATCGTGACCAAGGGTGTGGAAAACACCATCAAAAACGTGGGACGGCTGGCGCGGGGCGGCATGGCGCAGACCGACAAGGAGATCCTCGATATCATGCTGAGCTGCAAAAACTGTTGACGAACTTTTGTGCGCGTGATACAATATTTCCGGAACCGTAAAAGGAGGTTTATTTATGGTGAAGAAAATTTTGGTGTTTTTAAGTGTGGCTCTTTTAAGTTGCACGGCGTTTTCGGCGTGCAGCCCGCGCGAACCGAATCCGGGCGGAGAAGGAGGCGGCGGGGTTACGCCGCATTCCGTAACCGTGGAAGAGCCTTTCGGCGTGGAACTTTCCGCAAGCGTTTCTTCGGCGAGCGCGGGGGTGAACGTCGTCGTCACCGCGGAGCCCGCGGCGTGGCGCACGGTGGAATCCGTTTCCTGTAACGGCACGCCCTGCACGAAAAACGAAGACGGCACATATTCTTTCACGATGCCGGACGAAAACGTGACGGTCACGGCGGAAGTGAAAGATTCGGGGGAGGACGTCGATGAAGACGACGGCATGACCTGGGTGTTCGCCCCCTCCGAAATCGCTCCTTACGAATACGGCGATCAGACGTTCGAGGTGGATTTCGGCTCTTCGCCCGTCAATATTTCGGCGAATGAGGACGACGGAATGCTCTATGCGAAAGTAACTTCCACCAACCCGGACGCGATCCCCGCCGAGGCAATTTCCAAAGTTGAGGATACGATAGGCGATTTTGAATCGACGTCCGGTTTTACGCAGGGCGCTACGTTTTCCGTAGATCTTTCCAAAGTGTCTTTGGGCAGCACGACGCTGGTGTTCGAGGATACCGATCACGACCGCACGATCGCGAAATACGTTACCGTTACGGAATACGGGACCATCGTTCCCGGAAACGTGCAGGCGGCGGAACTGGAGATCGAATACGATTTCAACGTTTCCCGCCCGGGATTTTCCGGCAATGTGGATCTCGATAAAGTGGTGATCATCGTAAATGTTTCCGATCAGGACTATATTTACGGAACGGATCCCGACAGCGGCTGTGTAAGATATCAGGAAGGGCGCTTCCTTTTGAGCAACGACGGCGAAAAGAGCATGACGGTGAACCTCATCGAAGGGCACAGGTATATGATCACCGCGGCGGCATGGCAGTTTACGAACACTATGGACGACGAGGCGCAGGGCGGACTGACGCAGATCGCAAACGGCAGTTTCGTCATCGGCGACTATACCGGACCGGGCTTTGCCAATTCCATCGAAAAGGACGAAGACGGCCGCGCTTGGCTGAACGTTACGGATTTCACGCAGAAAATCAGCGTTTCGCTCGACCGCTGACGCGATTGCGGAACGGAAACAAAAACACGCCGCCCGAAACGGAAATTTTCCGTTTCGGGCGGTTTTTCGTTCCGCGGCAAAGCGGGCGGAAAAATCCGTTGCGGGAAATTCGTTTCCGCGGTTGACATTCGCCTGCGGCGCGGGTATAATGGGGGAGAAAGCCGCGGCGAAAACGCTCGCCGCGAACAAGGAGAACGAAGATGATCTGGAATAATGCGCAGCTTTTCAATATAGACGAACTCGTGCCCGAAGAGGACGGTTTTTTTGCCCTGCGCAGGCTGAAGGACGCAAAGCAGACCTTTCCCGAGGACAATATCCTTTTTCAGAATAAAATGCCGCACGGCGCCGAACTGCGCTTCCGCCTGAACGGGGGGAAGGCAAAACTCGTTTGCCGCACGGCGAAGGGCGAGCGGGGCAGGGCGTTCGTGTATTTCGGGCGCGCGCTGCTCGGCGAATACGCCGTGGGCGATTCGCCCGCCGAAGTTTTCGCCGAAATGCCCGTGGAGCAAACCGTTTCCCGCATCGGGCGGGAAGGGGGTTCGCCGTTCGGCGAAAAAATCGTGCGCGTCGTGTTCGACGGGGCGCAGTTTGCCCTCGGTTCGCTCGAAGGGGATATTTCCCTGCCCGCCAAAGAAGATCTGCCCGCGGTGCGCGGCGTGGTGCACGGCTCATCCATCACGGCGGGCTATAATTCTCTCATTCCCGATCTCAGTTACGTGCGCGTGATGGAGCGCCTGCTGGGCGCGGAAATCGAAAATCTCGGCTTTGCGGGCGTGTGCCTCGCGGAAGACTGGATCGCCCGCCGCATCGCGGAGCGGGGGCATTACGATTTTATCGCCCTCGAATTCGGCGTGAACGTGATGTACCGCATCGGCGAAGAGGAGTTTGCCCGCCGCGTGCGCGCTTTTTTAAGTGAACTGAGAAAAGGAACGGACGCGCCCGTCTTTTGCACGGATTGTTTCACGTTCGCCTATGCGCAGTCCAAAATTCCCGATGAAAAATACCGCGCGTTCAAACGCGCGGTGCAAAATGCCGTTTCGGAATGCGGCGGAAAAAATAGTTATTACATAGACGGGGAAACGCTGCTCAAAGACTATCGGCACCTTTCCGCGGACGGCGTGCATCCCGACGTGTTCGGGCATATGGAAATCGGCTCCGCGTTCGCGGAAAAGATCGCGGCGCGCACGGGGCTCAAACTGCAAAAGCCCCTCTTTTAAGCGCGGTCTTTGCGGTAGCGGCTGGGCGAAACGCCGTATTTTTCCTTGAAAATATGGTTGAAATGGCTCAGGCTCGTGATGCCGATATCGTTGCTGATATCGAGGATCAGCCGGTTGGTGGAGCGCAGCATGGTCGCCGCGGCGTCCAGCTTGATGTTCAGAAAATATTCGTGCATGGTCGTGCCCGTATATTGTTTGAACAGGCGGGAGAGCTGCATATGGCTGTAATTCGCGCCGCTCACGATCTGCGCGATGGTGCAGCCGAGATAGTCCTGCGAATTCATCTTCTTCACGATGGCGGCGATCTCGTCCGGGATCTGCACCCTGCCTTCGGCGGCGGGGAAACACAGCGTGTCCACGAAAAGGCTGGTGATGTAGAGGATGTGCGTGCGCAGCATCAGCATGTTCTCTTCCTTGGAAGAGTTCCACATCAGCACGGATAAAAACCTGTCCGGAATATGGGCGAGGTCGGGCGTGAGGTGCTTTTCCAGAATGGGCGGCGCGGAGAGCGTTTCGAGCATGCGCGGCGAAAAGCCTTCGAGCAGTTTTTCGAGCGCGGGCGTGGTGATCTTCACGTTGAGGTGCGTGGGGCTCTTCTGCGGGTTGAGCTTGTTGTTCGGAATGGCGCGGATGAGGTGGCGGTCGGTCGGGCGGATGATGAGCACGGAATTGGCGGGCACGTTGTAAGAAGCGCCGTTGATCACGTGTTCGATGTCGTATTTCACGTAAACGAATTCCCAGTAATCGTGCGTGTGCAGATAGGGAAACTCGTAGTTGCAGTTGTAGCCTACGCTGTCGTCCCGGTATTCGAGCTGATCGCCGGATTTCAATGTGAGCATCTTTCCCTCCGTGCGCCGCCTTGCGGGCGCAATCGCAATTTTTTTGCACATAGTATAGCACGGCGGGATAGGTTTCGTCAATTAAACTTGCGATTTTTTAAAAATTTATAAATTTTATAATGTTATAAAAACAAATTTTTTTGTGGGCAGACAGAAAGACAACGCCATTTTTGCGTGCTATAATAATGCCGTGCGGAGAAAAAAGGGCGGTTTTTGAAAGCGGATGCCCGCAAAAGCAGGGAGGAGAATTATGCAAAATTGTGAATTTTTAACCGTGAGCAGCCTGGAAAAGGTGGGCTCTTCCGCCCGCCCGCAGCTTCTGGAAAGCGAAAACGTGATGCTGAAAAACGAAGTGCTTTCCTTTCAGATCGCCATGGCGAGCGGCGAATGGGACAGGCGTTTCGTGCACGTGAACGTGCGCGGCGACATCGCGAAGTACGTTGAAGTGCGCTATGCGGAGCTCGTGCCCGTTTCCATGCCGTCGAAGTACGA
>CALVZR010000055.1 GCA_944372565.1 uncultured Clostridia bacterium
AAATAAGAACCCGCGCCGCGGAACGAAAAGTTCCGCGGCGCATTTTTTTTTTTTCTCGTTTTCGGGCGGGGAAGTGTTCGGGCAAAAGCAAGAACCGCGCTCTTCGGGCGCTGTTTTGTCCGTGTACGTTCGGGAAAGGAACGCCTGCGGGGAAATTTTTTCGGACAGCGTCCGGGCGGGGGAAGAACTTTTCGGGCGGCAAACAAAAAAGCGCGGGAAAAAACTTCCCAAAACCCGACGGAAAAAGGCGCTTTCGCTTATATTTTCGACACGATTCCCCCAAATTTTCAAAAAACGGGCCTCATAAGGGGCGTTTTCTGTGATATAATCATTTTCGGTTTTCCGCGCGGGCGCAAAACCGTTTTCAAACAGCTTGTCGTATTTTTAGCCTCCGATGTTCTCCGAAAAATTCAGGAGATCGCCGCAACCGAAATCTCGCTTCTGTTCCCGCCCGAATTTTGAACGCACGGCGTCGGCTCCGCGGGAGATCCCTTGAAAAATGAAAAATATTTTGCAGGTATAAATCCGCCAAGAAAGGGAAAAATCATACAAAAGAGTGCGGTATTTCGCGGTTTTTTCGGTTGTTTGGATAAATTTTGAAAAAGTTCGCAAAATTTCGACAAATAATGAACAAAAATGCTTTTATTTTTAATGAATTTAGTGTAAAATAGTCCTTGGCAAATCGCGGAGAGGCGGACGGGCAGCACGATGAGGGAAGGAATCAAAAGTCCGGCGCTTCGGCGGAGAACCGCTTTATGGTTTGCCGGGCATAAAATTTTTTTCATTTGGAGGTAAAATATGCAGCGGAAAAATACTGTTGTCATTATCCAGGACAATGAGAGCAGGAACAGCGAATTGGCGGGATTCATCGACCGTTCCCCCTATTTCGAAACGGTGGGCACGGCAACGGAAGGCGTGAGCGGGTATAAACTGATCGAAAAGCAGAAACCCGACTTCGTGGTTACCGAACTCCTGCTCGGCGGATACGACGGATTTTATTTGCTCGACGCGATCAAGGAACTCGGGCTCAAAAGCAAGGTGATCATGGTGAGCGCGTTTTCCGGCGAGGACATCGTTCATCGGGCTTTGCTTCACGGGGCGGCGTATTTCATGACGAAGCCGTATTCCTACGAAGTTTTATTGGAGCGCATGCTCGAACTTTCCGAACGGCCCGAAGAAAAGGGCCGCGTTTACGGCGAACCCCGCCGCAGAAATTCCCTGGAAGAAAAAATCAGCAACATTTTCATCAACGTGGGCATCCCTCCTCACATCAAAGGGTATTCTTACCTGAGGGAAGGCGTAAAGATGGCGGTGGATAATCCCGACATCATCAACAACATCACCAAAAAACTGTACCCCATGATCGGAGAAAAATATTCCACTTCGCCCAGCAAGGTAGAGCGGGCCATCCGCCACGCGATAGAAGTCGCCTGGAACAGAGGCCGCATCGACAGTATCAACCAGGTCCTCGGCGTGCGGGCGTACGTCGGTTCGGAAAAGCCCACGAACGGCGAATTCATCGCGCTCGTGGCGGATAAAATGCTGTTGGAGAGAGCGTAAAGAGAAGGGCGGAAAAAAATTTTTTACCCGAAAACAAAAAAAATTGAAAAAAACAGTTTACAAAACGGCGTTTTATTGCTAAAATCTTATGCGATATGCAGAAAGCCGCAAAAAGAAGAACATCTTTAAGCGGGTTGCAATAATAATGTATAAAGCATTTATATGAGAGGGTCCGATATATGGCAGGCGATTATATAAAATGTCCGAGATGCGAACTGAACTACATTCATAAAAACCAGGGGTACTGCGACGTGTGCAAGGCCGAACTTGCCGGCAAGCCGCTCATGTTCGCGGTGGAAGAGGAAGACGACGAGCCGATGGAGCTTTGCCCCGTCTGCAAGCAGGTGTACATCAAGGAAGGGGAAGAGATGTGCGCCAAATGCCGTGAAGAGATGGATTTCAAGAAAGACGAAGTCGATCTCGATAAGGACGAGGAATGGAAAAACTACCTCGAAGACGATACGGACGACATCGAAGACGACGAAGAGATGCTTTCGCTTTCCCGCCTTGCGGAGGAGGAAGCGGAGGAGATGTTCGACGACGAGGAGGAAGACGATCTGTCCGAATCTGCCGACGACGAGCCCGACGATTTTGAAATTCCCGAAATCGACGAAAGGGACTTTGAAGAGGAAGACGAGGAAGAGGACGAAGACGAAGAAGACGACGACTTCGACGATAAAGACTGATGCAAAAGCATTCCGCCCGCGCTTTCAAGCGCGGGCTTTTTTCCTTCTTTCTGGGCGTTTCGCCCGCCGCGGGGCGGCTGTAAGGCGGGCTGCCGAGGAAAAGCGTGTTTGCCTTCCTTTCGGGCTTACAGGGGAGAAGGGGGGTATAAAAACCGCCGAAAAGGGGCAGAATGGGGGTATGATTAAAAATACTTCCGGCATATCGGACGCCAAAAGGGCGATCAACGGGTTTTTAAACAAGGACGTGGAGGTGAAAGTCAACCTCGGCAGAAACAAAGAGCTCACGTTCTGCGGCAGGCTCACGGGAATGTATCCCGCGCTTTTCACCGTGCGCCCCTACGAAAAGGATTTCAAGGGCAAAACCTCTTATTCCTATTCGGAATATCTCTGCGGCACGGTGCGGCTCAAAGCGCTGGGCTGAAACAAAATAGCGCGCGGCCTGTGCCGCGCGCCCTTTTTTCTTTCCGGCAAAAAAATTTTGCTTTGCGGTCATACTTTTCAACCGCGGCGTGTATATTGATACTGTGCAACGCAAAACCGAAAAAGGAGAAACAAGATGTTTATAGAGCCCAGATACGAGGAAATCGTTTGCAAAACCGAAGTGAAAAAACTCCTGAGCGAAACCAACGCGGAGTGCAGGACGGACATCCCCGCCGACGGCGTGGAAAAGGTGCTTTCCGTTTCGGCGCACGCCGTGCTCACGGGGGAAGAAGTTACCGCGGGGCAGTTCCGTTACAGCGGCAGAGCGGTATTCTGCGTGGCGTATCTCGCTGCGGACGGCGCCGTGCGCAAAACGGAGTGCGGCGCGGAATTTTCCAATTCCGTAAAGACCGATGTGGAAGACCCGGCAACCAGCCGCACGGAAATTCACGTATCGCGCGCCGTTGCGGAAAAGAGCGGGGGCATCCTCGTGGTGCGGGCTGTCATCAGCGCGGAAACGCGCTTTTTCGCGGAGCGCAGGGGAAAAGCGCTCGTCGGCGGGGAAAACCTCATCGTGAAAAAATGCGGGATGAAACGGGTGAAGGAAACCCGCCTGCCCGCCGCCGTTTATCCGCTCGAAGAGGAATTTGAACTCAACTACGCCGTGGGCGACGCCATCCTGCATTCCGCAAAAGCCGTCGTTACGGCGGTGCAATGCGGCGTGGGCACGGTCATTTGCGACGGAGAATTGATTTTAACCGTTTGTTTCTTGCAAAAAATCGAAAACAGTGATATATTAAAAGAAACGAGAACCTTTCCTTTCCGTATGGAAACGGAGGCAGAGGACGCCCTTCCCGCCTGCCCCGCGGACTGCGAGGCGGCGCTCAGGGGGCTTTCGCTCAACATCAACGTGGACGAAAACACCGGCAGGAGCACGGTGCGCGTGAACGCGGAAATCGCGCTTTCCTGCGCGTGCTTCGAGGAAAACGAAGCCGAATACGCCGCGGATTGCTATTCGCCGCTCTGCGAGGTGAAATATTCCGCCTGCGAGTGCAATGCGGAGTGCGTTTCGGGCGAAAAGACGCCGGAAAAGCGGGTGAGCGGGCGCGGCGTGTTCTCCTCTCCGCTGGAAGCGGGCGCACGCTTAATGTGCTGCGCGAACGAGAAGATCACTCTCACGTCGGTTACCGCGGGCGACGCGGTATCCGTGGAAGGCGTGCTGGAAGCGACGGCGTTTTTGAAAGACATCGACGGCAAAGTGTTTTCCGTTCCGCTGGAAGCGCCCTTCTCCGCCGTGCTGGAATACGATGTGGGCGACGACCGCTACCGCGTGGACGCCGCGGTCTGCGAATGCGGCGCGCGCATTTCTTCGCTCGAAAGTTTCGAGATGGACGCGCTCGTGAAATTCCGCATCCGCACCTATCGCAAAACGGGAGAAAAAGTCGTGGGCGAAGTGGAGGAAGGCGAGGAGAAAAAGCCCGCCGCCTCGGCGGTGAGCGTATATATCCCCCTCGAAGGCGAAGAGCTTTGGGACGTGGCGAAACGCCTCAATTCCTCGCCCGAAACGATTGCGGAAACAAACGCCGACCTCACCTACCCGCTGAGCGGAAACGAAAGGATCGTAATTTACAGACAGGAAAAGAAGGAATATTGAAAACCATCACGATAAAAATCCCCGCAAAAGTCAATTTCACGCTGGATATTTTGGGCAAAGCGGGGGGATATCACGAAATAGAATCTCTGGTGGCGTCGATCGATCTGTTCGACGCCGTTACCGTTTCTGCCGCGGAGGAGATCTCCTTTGCGGAAACGGGCATTTTGTGCGACTGCCCCGCGGAGCAGAACAACGCGGTGAAGGCGGCGCGGCTGTTTTTTGAAAACCGCAAAGGCGGTGCGGCGATCTCCGTGGAAAAACACATCCCGCTCGGCGGCGGGCTGGGCGGCTCGTCTGCGGACGCGGCGGGCGTTCTGCTCGCGCTGGGTCGGCTGTACGGCGCGGAGCCGCGGGAGATCGAACGGCTGGCGGAACGGGTGGGCAGCGACGTGAAATATATGCTTTACGGCGGCTGCGCCGTTCTGCGGGGCAGGGGGGAAAAGATCTGCAAAGTGCCCTGCGTGAAAAAAATCCCGCTGCTGTTGCTGCTCTCCTCTTCGCCCGTGAACACGGGGGAATGTTACCGCCTGTGCGACGAGGCGGGGCTCAGCCCCGTAAACGGCACGGAGCGCGCCGTGCGCAGTGTGATCAAGGGAGATATCGGCGGGCTGAAAAGGTCGCTTTTCAACGGTATGGAAGGGGCGGCGCGGCAGCTGAACGGCGAAATCGGGGAACACCTCGAAGCGTTGAAAAATGCGGGCGGCGCGGCGGCGATGAGCGGCAGCGGCTCCGCCGTGTTCGCCGTGTTCTGCACCGAAAACGCGCGGGACGACGCCTACCGCAAACTTTTCCCGCGCTATCGGGACAAGCTGATCAAGTGCGCCACGCTCGTGTAAAATACGGATGAAAATATTTTTATGAACAATGTATTCGGAAATCGGCTGAAAGAATATTGAAAAATAAAGAGCGCCGCGCGGCAACTGCCGCGCGGCGCTTTCGTTCAGTCCTCTAAACCGATCAGGTAATCGGCGCTGATATTCAGACATCTGCAAAGCAGGCGGATCTGCTCCACGGAAGGCTGGCTCCGCCCTTTTTCCCAGGAATAAATGCTGTCGTCGGTCGTACCTACGGCTTCGGCAAGCTGTTTTTGTTTCAAGCCTTTTTCCAGGCGTTGTTCTCTCAGCCTTACGGCAAAAATATCCATATTTTTCGGGGCGTCCGTTTTATTTTATACGCACGTTTTCGCAGCCGTGCGCGAAGATAGGCTCTTTCACGGGGGCGAACACCGCGCGGAATTTCTCTTCGCCGAGGGCGGCGCGCAGTTTTCCGAGTTCCTCTTCGGTGTAACCTTCCGCCGAAACGGGCGCAATCGAAATTTCCGTGTTCAGCAGGGAAACGTTCTTCGCGCCGCGCATCACGAGGGCGTAGGGCAGGGAATAGGCGTGCGTTTGCATCCTGTCGAAATCGTCGCCGTGCATCTTGGGCACGGGCACGACGTTGAGCGAGCAGTTTTTCAGCGTTACGCCGTTTATTTCGCCGTTCTTTTCGGCGAAAAAGTATCCCGCGCCGTTGCCCCTGAAACGCAGGTTTTCCACCGTTACGTCGCTGATTTTTCCCTCGTCCGCCGTGATGCAGAGCGCCGTTCCGGGGAAGGACTGTTCGGCAACGGTATCTTTATATTCGATATCCGAAATATCCCCGTCGCAGGCGTTCATCAGCAGAACGGCGCACGCCTCGCGGATGCGGCAGCCGAGAATTTTCACGCCCCGCACGTATGCGCTCTTTTCCCTGCCGTAAACGACGTCGAGGTCGAGCCCCGAATAGATGCGCACGGCGTGGATGGACGTTTCAAAAACGCAGTTTTCCACGCGGATATTTTCGGCGGGCTTGCCGTAGGTGCAGTCTATGGCGATGCAGTCGTCCCCGCAGTGAAAATCCCCGCGGGAAACGAGCACGTTCCTGCAGGAAGAAAGATGCAGGCCGTCGGCGCTCGGCTGGGCATAGTCGTTGCGCACGGTAAGCCCCTCAAAACGCAGATTTTCGCAGTCGAGGAACCAGCCGGAAAAGCAGGGGGCGCGTTCCACGCGCAGCCCCGAAACCGAAACGTTTTCGCACTTTTCAAAGAGCATCATTTTCGGGCGGGGGCGGCAGGGTTTGAGCCAGAAGGTGGGCTGGCGGAAGTAATCGGGCGCGAAAATGGAATTTTCGTCCGCGATGACGGCGGAGAGCGGCTCTTTCACGCAATACGCCCGATCGTTTGCCGCGAGCGTGCCGCCCTCGATTTCGATGTCCTTCGCGCGGTAGGCGTATAAAAGGCCGAATTCGTCCCGCCCCTCTTCCGGCATAAAATACGGGCTGGGGTGTTTTGCGTGGCGGCTTTCGGGGTCGCGCGCGGCGGGGATCCAATCGGTTTTGTCGAGGTCGGCAAGCAGTTTCGCGCCGGGCGCGAAATGCAGTTTCGTATGGCTTTTCAGTTCGAGCGTGGCGGTGAGGTAAGTCCCCGCGGGAAAGTAGATCTCGCCGCCCGCCGCGAGCGCGCGGCGGAGGGCATAGGTGTCGGAAGTCGCGCCGTCGCCTGCGGCGCCGAAGTCTTTTACGTTCAGCATAACGGTTTCCTTAACATGTAAAATTTGAGATTATCGATAATAACGCGCGATGAATTTTTCCAAATCCTTTTCGTTTCTGATTTCCGCGAATTTGGCGCGTAATATTTTGCGCTCTTTCTCTTTTGAAAGGTTGCGGTAGTAAATCCGGTTGAGAACGAACCGCACGAGAATGCGCGCGACGACGAGGAAAACCAGCATGCCCAGCCCCCCGAAAAACGGGAACAGGAAAATACAAATGATTACTCTTCCTGCTGTTTCGCCGTCTTTTACGTCTAAAAACTGCCATGTTTTCGTCAGACCGAGGATAACGGAAACGAGGGCGCCCGCAACGAAGGGCATGATCGGCAGGGTATCCCCATTGTCGAGGATCTCTAGGATCGCAGGGGAATTGAACCACGTTACGAGAAACCACACGCTCGTTCCGATCCCCGCCGTCCAGAGGAGAATTTTCAAAAACCAATACAGTTTAGGGGAAAACGCCCCTTTCATATAGCCGTGGGGGATTTCCGCGGCAACGTCGTCGCACCGTTCCCGCGCGGCGGCAACGTCTGCGGGATCGACTTCCTTTGCGGCGCGCCCTTTTAAGGCGTACAGCCTGCGCACCGCCTTAGCTACCGGTGCGATTTTTGCCGTTTGCTCAACCTCTTCAAAATAATCCGCGCGTTTTTTTTCGTAATAATCCTGAAACGCACTGCCTTTCAGCGTTTTATATCTGCCTTTTTGTTCTTCGGGAAGGAATTCGGCGCACTCGTCCGCCTCTTTGAAAGAGGACTTTGTTTCGGCAATGTACATGCAGAGCGGTTCCACGCGGTTTCTGAAATATACGTCCCAGCCCAACGTTTGCAGATTTTCGGGGAGGGCGGCGAGGAATGCCGCCGTCTTTTTTATCTTTTCGGCTGCTTTATCATCGTTGAAATCCGGCGACGCGGGAAAAAGCGCTTCGATAAACGATTCCGTGCAGGCTTCTTTTTCCTCTCCGTCCAAAACGTAAGCGGCGGCTTTCTCCGCCGTGCCCGAAAGGGCCTCTCTTTCCACACATTCCAGCCGCTTTTTTAAAATCAAAGCATTCATTGTGCGGGCGATGTCGCGCATCCGCGTGAAGTGTTTTGCGATTTCGGGCGGGGTTTCCGCCTCGGTTTTCAAAAGATACGCCAAATCGGATTTCAGTTCTTCGTAGGTGCAGCGTTCCGCGTGCGCGGGCGAGGCGAGTTCTTCCGCCTGCCTTTCGAGTTCGCCCGCCTTTTCCCTGCGTTCCTTTTCCAGGCGGCGGAGCCGCTCTTCCTCTTCCCGCTTGCGGGAAAGTTCTTCCGTAAACGCGCGGTGCGGTTCGATGAGGTTTTCAAAGATCTCCCCGTCCGCGGGGCGCGCGGCGAATTTCAGCACGTTTTTATAATTCGCGTCGGCATCCAGCCCCTCGTCGCGGATAAGGGGCGCGGGGGAGGAGAGCTGCCTTTCGGCAAGCAGTTTATAATACCACGCGCAGGCGTTTTTGGGCTGAATTTTCAGTACGTCGCCGATATTGCGCTTTGCGTCGTCGAAACTGCCGCCCTCGATTTCGATGAGGGAGAGTTCGAGCAAGGACGCCACGCTCGCGGCGCTGCCGCCCTGCACGGCGGGTGCGGCGGAGGCAGCCGTTTCTTTCAGCCGCTCCATCTCCGCCATCTGCCTGTTCATAAACTTTTCCAGCTCTTCTTTTTGTTTCCGTTCGAGTTCCGCCAGCTTATCCACCGGCTTCACGATGCCCTTCACCACTTCCGAAAGCCGTTTCATCAGGTTGATGTCCGCCTTCACACCCTGGTAGCTCCTGAGCGCCGCGGGCAGGCTCTCCGGCTTGAATCCGTCGATAAAGACGGGGATCACGCTCTTTTCGCGGTGTGCGTTGAACGCGAGATATCTCGACCATTCGTTTTTCACCCACTGCGATTCGATGTATTCGCTCTTCGAGCACAGCAAAAGCAAAACCTTCGCCGTGTACAGCCCGCGGTAGATGTTCGGCTCGTATTCCCTCGTCGTCAGCGTTTCCAGCGTCCTCTCGCTGAAAAACACGTTGTAATCCTTGATGAATTCGTTGTAGATGTTCTGCGCGATTTCGTAATCCTTGGTTTTTCCCGCGCCGTCCGCGGTCGTGCTCTTGAAACAGATGAAGATATCGTAAGGCTCGGTCGTTACGGCGATGCGGTTATACAGCCGCTTGGCGTCCTCTATCTTCCTGCTCTCCGCATCGTAAGCGGCGCGCTTTTCCGCGGAAAGGGACGGATAGAGCGCTTTTACTTTTGCAAGGTTTCGGGATTCCGACACGGCGATATCCGAAACGGCGTAGAAAGAGGGAAATTTTTCCCCGTTGCCGTCCTCTTCGAACAACACCTGCTGTTCGCACAGGAACAGCCCCCAGAACACTTCCGCAAGATCGGAGGTATCCGCTTTTTTCACAAGATCGGCATAAATTTTTTCCGCTTCCGCAAACCGGGCGTTCTGCCTTAAATAAAACGCCTGCGAAAGTTCGATGCCGATCT
>CALVZR010000056.1 GCA_944372565.1 uncultured Clostridia bacterium
TACAACGAGCTCGCGTATTTCTGCGAGCGGGCGGCGAAACAAGAGGAGATCGATCGGGCCACGCTGAAAGACGCGGCGGAATCTTTGAAATTCGTCCTCTCCGAAATCGGTTTTTAATCCCGAAACAGGCGGGAAAAGAAAAAAACTTCGGCATTGCCGAAGTTTTTTTGTCTTTTTCGGAAAAGTTACGCCGTATGTACGGGCGTTTCTTCCGCGAGGGGAGGATTGACGGAGGCGATCTGCCTTCTCATCGCGCCCGAAGAGAGCAGCGCCGCGCCGACGAGCACGTCGAGGGCGAGGTCCACGAAGATGAACGCGTTATACGCCAGGCTGTACAGCAGTTCTTTGCCCGCCTCGAACACCGACCAGGAATAGAACACGAAATACCCGCTGAGCACGTGGGAAACGTATCTGCCCACGCACGCGACCACCATACCGAGCACGAATTCGAGGAGCATATTGCCTTTCAGCCCCTTCATGCCCTTGAAAATGCCCGCAAGGCCGAGCGCGCCGAAGGCGATGGGGTAATCGAGCAGCACCTGCACGGGTTCGTAGATCTGCGGGCTCTGGATGCACTGCAAAAGCCCGTAGATCACGCCGACGAGCACGCCCCTCTTCGCGCCGAACATATAGGCGTAAAGCATAATGGGAAGCATGGAAACGAGGGTGACCGAACCGCCCATGGGCAGGGAGAAGAACTTCACATAGGAAAGCGCGAACGCCGTGGCGATGCACACGCCCGCATAGGCGAGCTGTTTGGTGTCGCTCGCGGAGCCCTTTTTCCTGTCGAAGAGCACGGCAAGCACCAAAACGGCGGCGACCAGCACCACGGTGAGGACGATATAGAGCGCGTTGTTTTTGGGTTCGTATCCTTCCTGCGTGGGGAAGAGGCACAAAATAACCACGACGTACGCCGCGAACAGCGCGAGCGTGCCCCACAGAACGGGTTTGAACGCCTTCTTCGCGAAAAGGTGCACGAAGAGGTTTGCGAGCACGGCGGCGAACAGGTAGGCGAACAGCCCCACGATCAGCCAGAAATACAAATTGATTTCGCCCTGCAGCGCCATGCGCGAGATCTGCATGTACAAGATCACGGAGATCAGCCCCACCGCGCAGCCGACGACGATGCCCGTCGCCGTGAGCGCGAAGCCGCGCATCCTGCCGGGGAAGCGGAACTTCACGATGAGCGCCGCCGCGATCAGCACGACGGCGAGCGCGATGACCAGCCACAGCGCAAAGCCCTGCACCGATTCGATCACGCGTTTGAGCGCTTCGATCTGCTGATCGACCGAAAGCGCGGGCACCTGTCCGTCGTCGGTATCCCAGTTATCAAACATACCTTTTTCTCCTTCATATCGCCGATGAAAAACGCGCCCTTTCCGAAAAAAGGGCGCGTCAAACGTCAAGTAAAAAATTTTGCGTTTCCCTGCAAGCATTACCTTGTCGGGTTCGATGGTATAATCTCAGCTTTTTACGGCACCCATAGCGATATTTTGTTTTCCGCAGATATTGTAATACAAAAAAAAGATTGTGTCAAACGATTTTATGTGCTATACTGAAAAAGCGGAGAAAAACCATGTATAAATTTTTTGCGTTTTTAGACAGGATGAAATATATCAAGCGCTGGTCGCTCATGCGTTCGGTGCGGGAAGAGAACATCATGGAGCACACCGAACAGGTGGCGGTCATCGCGCACGCGCTCGCCCTCATCGGCAACCGCTTTTTCGGCAAAAATACCGACGCGAAGGAAGCCGCGCTCTACGCGCTCTATCACGAAACGGGAGAGGTGATCACGGGCGATCTGCCCACCCCCATCAAGTATTTCAACGAGGACATCCGCACGGCGTATAAGGACCTTGAAACCAAAGCGGGCGCCAAACTGCTCGCAATGCTCCCGCCCGAACTCGCGGAGGAATACGAAAAATACGTGCTGCCCGATACGGAAAAATACGAATACAAACTCGCCAAGGCGGCGGACAAGATCTCCGCTTATTTAAAATGCGTGGAAGAGGTGAAGGCGGGCAATCCCGAATTTAAAAAGGCGAAAGCCGCCACGCTCAAAGCGATAAAGGGCTTCGATATGGAAGAGGTGAAGTATTTTATGGAGAACATCGCGCCCGCCTACGAGCTCACGCTCGACGAACTCGACTGACCGGGTTTTATCCGCGGGTATACGATTGTATAATAATAAGGAAAGGAACAGGAAAATGGATATCAACAAATACGGAGCGAAGGGAAGGACGGCGAGAAGGCAGCTCTTTTCGCTTTCCGAGCTGGAAGAGGGCGAAATTTACGAGATCCTCTGGCTGGCGAAAAAACTTAAACAAAAACAGCAGGTCAAGGAAAAACTCGGCGTGTTCGACGGCAAGAACGTGGCAATCATGCTGAAAAGCAGCGCCTCGCGCACGCGCATTTCCTTCGAGCTCGCCGTCAACCGCATCGGCGGAAAGACGCTCTATCTTTCCCCTGCGGACGCCGATTTTTACAACGGGCTCACCTATCTCGACGCGGCGCACATCCTGCGCTCCTACGGCGCGAACGGGCTGATCGCCAAAAACCTTTCCGCGGAGGAGATCGCCGAACTCAAAGCGAGCGCTCTCCCCGTCATCAACCTCAAAGACGGGCGGGCGAACGCCTGTCAGGCTCTCGCCGATCTTTTCACGATCTGGGAAACGGCGGGCAGGCTTTCGGGGGTGAAATACGCCGTGTTCGGCGATCTGCGCGATCCCGGCGCGGAAGTCATCAATTTTTATGTGAAATGCGGGCTGGAAGTAACGCTCTGCGCCCCGCCCGAACTTCTGCCGCAGGGGGAAACGCTGCGCGCCCTTTCGCAGTTCGGCGACGTGGCGCTCACCTCGGACGCCGCCGTTGCCATGAAGAATGCGGAGGCGGTGACTTCCATCGCGCGCGCGGACTGCGCGTTCGGCGGTTTTTCCGTCACGCCCGACGTGATGGAACTTTCCCCGCAGGCGAAATTTCTGCACATTCTGCCCGTGCGGCACGGGGAAGAGGTTTCAGACGACGTGCTCTACGGCCCGCGCTCGGCGGTGTTCGCCCGTTCGGCAAATCTCATCTATGCGGAACAGGCGGCGATGATGCTGTTTTTCCGCTGAAATTACCGGGTGCGCGCGATTTTGTGCAAGATGAACAGTTTTGCGAATAATATTTATACCATTTGCCCATTGTAAAAAAATTTCAGATATAGTAAAATAAAAACATAGAAAGCAGAATCGGAGGAAATTAGATTCTATGGCAAGTTTACAGTTGAAAAACATATACAAAGTGTATCCTTCGGGCGTCACGGCCGTTTCGGATTTCAACCTCGACATCCAGGATAAGGAGTTCATCGTTTTCGTCGGCCCCTCTGGCTGCGGGAAATCGACCACGCTCCGCATGATCGCGGGTCTTGAAGAAATTTCCGACGGCGAGTTGTATATCGACGGGAACCTCGTGAACAACGTCGCCCCCAAGGACAGGGATATCGCAATGGTGTTCCAGAACTACGCTCTGTATCCGCATATGACGGTTTACGACAATATGGCGTTCGGTCTGAAACTGAGAAAGGTTCCGAAGCCGGAAATCGACGAAAGGGTGAAGGAAGCCGCCCGTATCCTCGGCATCGAGATGTACCTCACCAGAAAGCCGAAGGCGCTTTCCGGCGGTCAGCGGCAGCGTGTCGCGCTCGGGCGCGCCATCGTCCGCGAACCGAAGGTCTTCCTTCTCGACGAACCGCTCTCCAACCTCGACGCGAAACTGCGCGCCCAGATGAGAACGGAAATCACCAAGATCCACAACAGGCTTGCCACCACGTTTATCTACGTCACGCACGACCAGGTGGAGGCGATGACGATGGGCACGCGCATCGTCGTTATGAAAGACGGTTTCATGCAGCAGGTGGACGCGCCGCAGGCGCTTTATGATTACCCCATCAACCAGTTCGTGGCAGGCTTCATCGGCACGCCGCAGATGAACTTCTTCGCCGCCAAACTCACGG
Source organism: uncultured Clostridia bacterium (assembly GCA_944372565.1). Lineage (GTDB taxonomy): Bacteria > Bacillota > Clostridia > Christensenellales > Borkfalkiaceae > UMGS775. The sequence continues at coordinate 3,995 of CALVZR010000056.1, forward strand.
GCACGAAGAACAAGGTTTATGTGGAATTCGGCGAAGAAAAGATCCTGCTGCCCAAAGACAAGGTCGATCTCATCTACAATCTCGACGAATATCTCAATACCGATAAAGAAATCACGTTCGGCGTCCGTCCCGAAGATCTGCACATCGAAAAGGATCTCGTGGATAAATATCCCGACTCGTGCATGGAAGTCGAAGTGGACGTGGTGGAAATGCTCGGTTCCGAAACGCTGCTTTACTGCAAACTGCGCAAATCCGAAGAGGAGCAGGCGCAGGAAAATCCGGACGAGATCAAATCCATCGTGGACGACGTTTACAACCTCGTTGCGAAGGTCGATTCCCGCGCGCAGGTGAAGAGGGGCGACGTGATCAAGATGCTCATCGACACGCAGCACTGCCACCTGTTCGATAAGGAAACGGAAATGACCATCGTGGCGCGCGATCAGGAGGCGAGAAAGGCGTATCTCGAAAACAAGGCGGAAGAGGCCGCGAAAGCTGCCGCCGCCGCGGAAGCGGGAGAAACCGCAGAAGGCGCGCCCGCCGCGGAAGCCGCCCAGGCAGCCGAAGAGCCGAAAGCGAAGAAGAATATTTTCAAAGACCTCTTCAAAAAGAAGAAAAAGCCCGCCGAAACCGAAGAGGCGGAAACTTCCGAAGAGGAAAAGAAAGACGAATAATTCCCGTGAAACACGGTAAAAAAGGAACGCCGCACCGCGGCGTTCTTTTTTTGTTGTTTTTCTTTGGTAATATGCGTTTTTGTTGACAAACGGTTTTAGGAATGTTATACTTTAACAAAAACAACGGCGGGCGCGAAAAAAACGCAAAAATACAGCGTTTTTTCGGCAAAAACGGCGGATTTTCCGCATTCAGGAAAGGTGTGCCATTTTTGCAGAAACGCGATCCGGAGAAAAAACGAGAAGGAGAAAACGGATGAAAAAGATTCTGATTTCGCTTTGCGTGTTGTGCGTGTTGCTGTGCGGAACGGCAACGCTTACTGCCTGCGGCGAGGACGAAGTTCCCCGATACACCGTAACGCTCGACGCGAACGGCGGCGAGTGCGTGGCGGAAGAGTACGTCGTGCAGGCGGGCGAGGCATATTCGCTGCCCGTTCCCGAAAAGGCGGGCTACGAATTCCTCGGCTGGTACGAGGGGGAAACCGCCCGCACCGACAGATACGGCAGGGCGGCGGCACGGTACGACTATTCCGAAAACAAGACTTTCCGCGCCGAATGGAAGGCGGCGGAATTTGCGGCAGTGCTCAACGCCGACGGGGGCAGGGTGTCGGCTGTGTTCGTGCCCGTGGTGTACGGCGAGAATTTTTCCCTGCCCGTTCCCGAACGCGAAGGATATACGTTCGCGGGGTGGTACGATGCGGAAACGCCCGTTACGGACGGCGCGGGGCAGAGTTCTGCCGCGTGGAACTTTGCGCGAAACAAAGAACTGCGCGCGAAGTGGACTGCAAGCGAATACACCGTAACGCTCGATGCGAACGGCGGGGAATGCGCGGCGGAAACGAGCGCCGTTTACGGGGAAAGCATCGCGCTTCCCGTGCCGGAACGCGCGGGCTATGCGTTTACGGGCTGGTATTACAACGCGCTGCCCGTTTCCGACGAAACGGGCAGGGGCGAAGAATGGACTTTCGCGAAGGACGTAGTCCTTACCGCCCGTTGGGAAAGGGAAATCACCCTCAATTATATCGTGGACGGGCAGATCGTACATACGGAATCCTACACGCAGAGCCGTCCCGTGGAAGAATTATACGAATATCAGCCCGCCGAGGGCAGGACTTTCCACGGCTGGTTTGCGGATGCCGCGTTCACGCAGGAAACTTCCGGCTCTTACGGTCTGGTCGTTTCTTCGGGGGCTGCGTCCGTTTACGGCGCAACGTACGACGGCAGCGCCGGCCTCATTTTTCGCGAAAACGAATACGGGCATTATTCGGTTACGGGATACGTCGGCGAGGGCGGCGTCGTTACCCTGCCTACGACCTTCAACGGCGGCACGGTGGATAAACACGAGCAATTCTGCCTTGCGACGGGCAACGTCACGGGCATCGTCGCGCCCTTTCTGGGGACGGGCGGATTCAGTGAAGAATCGGGCCCATCCGAAGAATATCAGCGGACTTCCACGGTGGAATATCTCGTGGGAACGCATTGCGACAAGGTGAAATCCGTAGAGATCACGGGGGAAATCTCCGTATGGAGCGGCACTTTCGGTGGCGGATGTATCGCCCTTGAAAGCGTGGAACTCCCGTGCGCGGTGTTTATTGGGTCCGATGTGTTCGACTTCTGCCCGTCTTTGAAAACCTTTACGGTGGGCAAAAACGTCAAAAACATTTCGGGCGGCGCCTTTGCGGGCGCGCCCGCCCTCGAAACGCTGACCGTGGACGCGGAAAATCCCCTTTATCGGGCGGAGGGCAACTGCGTGCTGAACGCGGAGGGGACCCGCCTTGTCGCGGCGTGCCGCACGTCCGTTTTCCCGCAGGGCGTGAGCGAGATCGGCTCGTATGCTTATTCGGGCGCAAACTGGCTTACGGAGATCGAGATTCCCGAAAGCGTGGTGCGGATAGCGAACGGCGCGTTTTCCTCCTGCGCAAATCTGCATACCGTTGTTTTGCCCGCAGGTCTGGAAGAGATCGGGTGGAGCGCTTTCCTGAATTGTCCTTCCCTGGCGGATATTTCTCTGCCCGCGGGCGTTTCGATCGGCAGTGGCGCCTTTCAGTCGAGCGGGCTCAAATCGCTCACTTTGCCCGAAAACGTCAGCGTGCAGG
>CALVZR010000057.1 GCA_944372565.1 uncultured Clostridia bacterium
GCCTGTATTGCTGGAACTGTGCGGGGCCGCTTGGCGGAAACTGGTTCTCTCCTTCCGGCTACGGCTATACGTTCTATCTTGATGCGATAACGTTTTCAGCCTGAAAAAAGGTTGAAATCGGAATAAAAGGAGGAAAAAAATGATGAAAAAGAAAGCATATGTTCCGCCGATGGCGGAGCAAACGGGTTATACGGCGGATATCATCATGGTATCGGATAACCTCACGGCAGACAAGGCTTGGTCCGAGTGGACGGATATTACGGGAGGAAACGCGTCATGAAAGGGAAAAGATGGATAGCGGCCGCGTTCGCTGCGGTAGCGGCGGGATGCCTGCTGACGGGCGGATTGGTGAGCGCGGGGGCGCAGGAACCCGCGTCCGAAACGGGGACGTTCGGATTTATAAGCGGTGCGTCCGTGAGATACGATAAACCCACGGGACTTCGCTTTACGGTGAAACTCGGGCAGGAAGAATATGCGTCGCTTGTGGAAGAGGGGGCGTATCAGGCAGGGAAGAGCATGAGCGTGTATGTCGCGCCGGCGGATTACTTTGAACAGGCAGGCGATGATTTCGCTGCAGTGGCGGCGGTCGCCGCCGAAGCGGAGATCAGAGCGGAAACGTTTTATCAGGACGCGGAAGAATACGGGAGCGAAATTTATCTCGCGAACGCGGTATTGTCGGAAGTGCTGTATGAAAATATGAACAGGGAATTTCAGGCAGTCGCGGCGATCGAGAGCACGGAAGGAACGGAATGGAGCGAACTATCGGAAGTGAGATCGGTAGCCTATGTGGCGAGCGCGGCGCTTACGAAAGGGGAGCCGGACGCGGAGCAGAAAGAAGTGCTGAACGGATTCGTGCAGCAGGCGATCGCCGAGGCGAGCGGAGTAGAGGAAGAGGAATTTCAGGCGGACGGCAGTTACGGCGTGGAACTGAATCTGGAAAGCGAACTCGTTCTCGCACAGGAAGGGAACGAAACGCTCGCTTTGAGCGTAACGCCCGCGGCGGCAGATCTGTATGTAAAATGGACGAGCGACAACGAAGACGTGGCAACGGTGGATGAAAACGGCAAGGTAACGGCGATTTCGGTAGGCACTGCAAACATCACCGCAGAAGTATATGGGAAAAGCGCGACGTGCGCGGTGAAAGTGAGGGGTGCGGTTGAGGCGAGTTATTCCGCCGATACCGATAAAATTACATTTACGGAGGAAGAAGGTTTTTCCTATAAACTGCTCGATGAAAAGGGCGTGATTCTGGCAGAGGATTTTACCCCCGATGCAGTCGTTTCCGACGCGCTCGGTTTTGAATTTTCTACGGACGTAACGGTTGTCGTTGCGGAATATTTCGGAGAGATGCAAACGGGCAAAAGTCAGCCGATTTCTCTTACCACGGCGGCGGGAGAAAACGAAATAAACGGTTTCGACAGCGCGGCAACGACAAGCAGCGAAACGATTACTTACAGCGATACGACATTTTTTGCGGACGGCGACGGCTGGGGCTGGCAGCCGTGGTACGTCGATTCGCAGAAATACGGCGCTTACGGCAAGGCTGCAAAAATCACGATGAAAGCAGTAAATGACGCCGCGCTAAACGAAAATCAGACTTTTATTAAGATAGCGAACAGAACGGGAGCGGATTGGTCGGGCATTACGCAGGTCAGCTGGTATGCGTATTTCGATTCTTCTTCGGTCGTCAATGCGGCGGGAGAAAGCGTTGAACTTCCGCAGTCTTTCGATATTACCGGAGCGATGCCGAGATGGTATGCGGGGGCACCGATCGGCAAATCTGCGATTACATACGAAGCGGCGGACGGGAGCGATACCGAAGTCGGCGCGGATATGTGGATAAAGTGCACGCTGACCATAGATCCCGCGGCATACGACTTTTTCTTCCCGACGCTCGACGAGGGGCAACAGGTGCTGCGTCTGTATTGCTGGAACTGCGCGGGGCCGATCAACGGACATTGGTTCTCTCCTTCCGGCTACGGCTATACGTTCTATCTTGACGGGCTAACTTTTATAAAATAAATAGATAACGTGCACAAATCGCGCCGACTGTTCAGAAAAACTTTTTCGGCAGCCGGCGCTTTTTGCGCCGTTTTTGCGAGGAAAACTATGAAATATTATGTATTGAACGGTCATACGGAGTATGCTATATCCTTGCCGGAACATTACGGCAAACACATTGCGCTCGCCGCAGAAGAACTCGTCCGTTTTTTTCGGGAAGCGGCAGGGACTGCGATTGAACAGGGAAATAAAGGAAAGGTCATTTCTCTCGGCAATACGCCGCTTTATGAAAAATACGCGGCGGAATTCGATTTGGAAAAAATCAACAGCCGCGGTTTTTACATTCGTACGTTTGAAGAAAATATCGTGATCTGCGGGCGTACGGAATTGGGCGTTTTATACGGTGTTTATGAATTGCTGGAAAAACTTTTCGGCATTGAATTTTTTGCAGCCGACGAAATTTTCGTGCCGCATATCGACAATGTGCCGTATAAAGACTTCGATATCTGTTCGCAGCCTGCAATTGAATATCGGCAGATCACCTATAAAAGTCTTGCCCGCGAACAGATTTTTGCACACCGGCAGCGCGTGGAGGTCAATAATACCGATCCGGACGGGCTCTATTTTACGTTTTGGGGAACGATGTGGGTTCATACGATGACGA
>CALVZR010000058.1 GCA_944372565.1 uncultured Clostridia bacterium
TGGCGTATCAATCTTACGGAAAAACATGGGATTGAAAATTATCCGTTCGGCGATCGAACCGTATCTCTCGTCTGCGAAGCTCGCGCATCTGAATTCGACGAGCCGCAAATGACGATTAGGCGCGACAAACCCGTTGCCGGCGAAATTATTTGGAAGGGCGGAAAAAAGACCGTGCCAGGGGCAAAATGAATTTTTTGGAATTGAAAGGAAACGATCATTTGGAAAAATTCGCAAAGGCCATGGCATGGCTGAGGGCGCATCCCGGGAGCAAACTTGTGATTCCGCCCGGGGTATATGAAGTGATCGAAAACCGCGCCCGAGCAGTCTTTTCGGATATGCTTTCGGGAAAATACGGGGGCAATCCGCAGGATGTCATGTTCCGCCCCGATTTTCCTTACACGAGGGTTTTGTATTTTTGCGGGCAGGAGGGGACACGCCTCATTGTAGACGGTGTTACATTGCTTCTCGACGGTTTTTTTGAATTCGTTTCCCTGCGGCACTGCAAAAACATTTCTGTGCGTGGGCTGATCATCGACTACAAGCGATCTACGACTACGATTAAAGTGCGCGGAGAAGTTTCCCGTAAAGTACAACGGGAATTACGACGGAATGCACCCGCAGGGTTGGGCGCTGTTTGCGGACGGGCATAAATATCAAGGTCAACCCGTGCTGTTTACCGAGTTCGGCGGCATAGCGTTCGTGAGCGAACAGAAAGGTGAGGCGTGGGGTTACGGCAACGGCGCGAAGGACGAGGACGACCTCTGCGAACGGTTTGAACAGCTCATTAAGGGCATAGCCCAAACGGAATTTCAAGGCTACTGTTACACGCAATTAACCGATGTGCAGCAGGAAATTAACGGGCTTCTGTATGCCGACCGCACACCCAAAGCAGACCTTGAAAAACTCAAAAGGATATTTGAAAATAAGTGATAGGTATGATAAAGTCAGATAATAAGCGCAAAACGTTGAGGACAGCGCACCGCGGACTTGTCGTGGGAAACGCCGTTATATCGTCGGCAATTTCCGAGCGCCTGCGTTTTTACGGAATACAGTTTAATCCGAGTTCCTTTCTGGCGGAAGAGAATGAGCTGAAAGCGGCGGGCGATATTAATTTTTCGTTTGTGATAGACGACATGCGTTTCAACGAAGGTTGGGATATTCAAAGTAATACCTATCCGAAGTTCGAAGCGTGTGCGGAATTCGGCGCAGGCTTACGCGCAAGGGTACGCGCATTTGCGCCCGTCACTCCCTTCGATTCGCACGAGTTGTTTTTGCCTGCCGTCATAGTTCGCTTTGTTTTCAGGAATTGTTCGAATCGGAACGTTGATTTTTCTGTGGCAATGCATTGGACGGGCGCGGAAAGCTGTTTGGAACGGTTTTTCTTTTCGTCCGATGGCAGGTGTGTAAAAGGGGATAGTTTTTCGGAGCATATCAGGCTTGATGCGGGAGAAAAACGGTCGGTCGATTTCGGATTCGGTATTTATGATTTCAACAACGAGTGGCGCAATACGTTTCCTGACTGTGATTCGCTTTGCTTATATCTTTCGGAAAATGCCGCTGAATTGGAGCGCGGAACCGACGAATATGTTTCGCTTATACCCGATTTAGGCGACGAAACTTTGCGCGATTACACGGCATGGTACTCGCAACCTGCCGTTCTTCTCACAAAGTCGGCAAAGGACGGAAACGTGATTACGATGGGATACCACGAGCTTAACACGCGCGATTCCTTTTGGACGACCTTTTTACATCTCCTGATTTTCCCTGAATTGGAACGCAGAATGATTGAAATTACGGCGGCGCATCAGCGGACGGACGGAAAAATTCCCACCACGTTGCTTCCCTTAATCGAACGGGAGTACGATCTCGATATCAATGAATATTTTTGTTTGAGGATCGCGCGGTATTACCGTTATCACCGAGATACGGAATTTTTACGCAGTTATTTTGCGCAATACGTAAAGTCGGTAGAATTCCTTTTGTCGCGCGATTATGACGGCGACGGTCTGCCTGAGCAGGAACCGCCCACAAATTCTGAGTGTTATTGGGGGGATTGGAAAGACGTGCCGTATATCGGCGGACGGAAGCTGTCGCCGCATGTTTGCCTGTTGTGGCTTGCCGTTCTCAAGGACGGCGCTTTCCTTGCGCAAGAGATAGGAGAAGGCGATACTGCGGAGCATTTTACGAAACTGTATGAAAAAGCGTATGCGAAAGTCAACGCCGATTTTACGGGCGGTTCCGACGGCGGACTGTGGTGCAAAGATCATTACAACGAAGTATGGTACGATGGCGTAAAGCGCATTCATATACTTGAAGATATGTGCGTTGGTATTTTCTTCGACGTCGTACCTGAGGAACGTGCGGAATTAATGTATCAGGCGTTAAAGAAAAACGAGTGTAAATTCGGCGTGCGTGAAATCTACCCTTACCGCACGGAAGAGGAGGCGGGAGAACGCGTAGACGCGGCAGGAACTTACCACAACGGCGGTGTGTGGCCGTGGTTGAATTTTATGGATATAGCGGGCAGATACCGTTACGGCAGAGCGGACGAATGCGAAAAAATTTTCCACGCGCTCGGCTATCACGATCTGACGGTATCCGACGATTATCGCCCCAACGAATATCTCAACGGTCAAACGGGCGAAAATATGGGGTTTGAAATTCAGGGCTGGTCGGCTGCGGTCATTGCCGCGGTATATTTCGGGGCATTCGATATTGTATGGAAGGACGGAAGTCCGATAGTAAAATGTAATCTTCCCAAAGACAAAGTTTTTTCGACGAAGCTCGTTTTACCGCGATGTAAAGTGATTGAATACGTGTGCGACGGAACGGGCGATAACGACTCGCCTGTACTATCCCAAAGCAGACGTTGAAAAACTGAAAAAGATATTTGAAAATAAATAAGGCGGAAAATATATGAGCTTACGAAAATGCAGGCTTATCAATGCGCTAATTGCAATAGTGTTGTTCCTTGTCCTGTTTGCCGATATGTTTTATATATTTAACGCGAGAGAATCGAGGCAAAGTAATAGATAAAGTTGCACGAAGAATACGGCTTAACCGCACAAAACTGAAAACGACTCAGGATACGAGCGGCGACTATGAGGAACTCACCAATTCCATTCGCGCGGGTTATTACAAAAAAACAACATATGAGATTAAGACAAAAGGAGCGTATTACATGATAAAATCAGCAAAAGAATTGACGGCAGAAGAGAAGATGCGCTTGATCTGCGGCAAGGATTTTTGGCATACGGACGATCTTGGGGGGAAACTTCCGCAGATTACCGTGGCGGACGGACCGGTCGGACTGCGCGTGGTAAAAGAACGCAGGGAGGACGGGACGGAAACCTCCTATCCTGCAGTAGCATATCCGTCCATCCAGCTTTTGGCGAACACATGGAGCAGCGAAAGTGCAAGGGAGATGGGTATGTCTCTCGGCGACGACTGTATCGACCGCGATGTGGATATTCTGCTCGCCCCCGGGGTAAATATCAAGCGCAATCCGCTGAACGGCCGGAACTTTGAATATTTTTCGGAGGATCCTTTTCTCGCGGGAACGATGGCGAAGAGCTACATAGAGGGCGTACAGGGACAGGGCGTCGGCGTATGCCTCAAACATTTTTGCTGCAACAACCTCGAATACGACCGCCTGCATCAGTCAAGCGACGTAGATGAACGTACCCTGCGTGAGTTGTATTACCGCCCGTTTCAGATTGCCTGCGAGGCGAAACCCGTTTCGGTCATGAGCAGCTATAATCGGATCAACGGGACCTACGGTGCCGAATACAGGAGAGGGTTTGACGTTCTGCGCAATGAGTTCGGTTTTGACGGAGCAATTTTCTCCGATTGGAGTGCCGTGCGCGACCGTACCGCGTCGGCGAAGGCGGGGCTCGATCTGTCGATGCCCGTATGCGACGACCATTATCAAAAACTGCGCGCGGACTATGAGGCGGGGCGCCTCACAGACGAGGAATTGGACAGATGCGCACAGCGTGTTTTTGACCTGATCTATCGCTGCAAAGCGATGCATCGGGGCAAGCAAGTCGTCAAAACGGAGAAGAAGCGGGCAGAGGCGGCAAAAGCGATCGCCGCCGACGGTATGGTATTGCTTAAAAACGACGGTCTGCTTCCGCTCGACGGTGCGAAGCATATTTCCGTCTGCGGTTGCTTTGCAAAGCCCGATACGATTGATATGCTGCGCGGCGGAGGAAGTGCGGGCGTGGAATGGCTGGACAAGACGTTCGATATCCCCGCCGCACTCGAAAGACGCGGATACGCCGTCGCGTATGAGGGCGCCTTCCGTTATGACGGCGTGGAATCGTTCAACCAGAACGCCCGCATGGCTCTGCTGAACGCCGCAAAGAGCGACGTGAACATTGTTTGCGTGGGAACGGGAAATCCCGTGGAGTACGAGGCGGGCGACCGCAAGACCCTGCGCCTGCCTGAAGTGCAGGAGCGCGCGATTTTGGAAACGGCGGAGCAGAATGAAAATACCGTTGTCGTCGTATTTGCGGGCGGCGCGGTGGATATGAGCTTTTGGGCGGATAAAGTCAGGGCGATCCTGTACGCCGGGTTCCCCGGAATGGGCGGCGATGAGGTGGTGGCGGATATTTTAACGGGCGCGATCAACCCGAGCGGAAAACTTTCGGAGACCTTCCCGCTCTCGCTTGCGGATGTTCCCGCGGCGAACGCGTACAGGTGCGCGGGCGTCACGCGGTATGCGGAGGGGCTGGACGTCGGGTATCGGTATTTCGACACTTACGAGGTTCCCGTGCTCTATCCGTTCGGTTACGGGCTGGGTTATTCGGAATTTGCATATAAAGAGCTTCTGCTGACCGCAGAGGAAGACGAACTGTGCGTTTCGTGTTCCGTTGAGAACATTTCGTCGCGTGACGGAAAGGAGATCGTGCAGGTGTATGTGCGCGAATGCGCGCCGCTTGTGTACCGTCCGAAAAAGGAACTGAAGGCATTTTGCAAATCGGAGATCAAGGCGGGTCAGGCGAAGCCGTTTGAATTTGTTATTCACGGCGATGCGTTCGCGCACTGGTCGGTGGCTGAAAACAAATGGGAAATCACGGACGGCGTATATGAAATATCGGTCGGCGCGTCGTCGCAGGATATACGTCTGACAGGGAAAATCACGATCGAAAACGGAAAGATTACTGTCATATAAGGAGAATGACTATGGAAACTATTATTTTCGGAAACCTCCGTGTAGAGCTCTTGAGCGAGGATATCGTACGCGTCGAATGCGCGGGGAAGGGCGGCTTTTGCGAT
>CALVZR010000059.1 GCA_944372565.1 uncultured Clostridia bacterium
GCGCGGCGAGAAATCGGACGAGAGTATTTGACAAGGCGGAAAAATCGGAATATAATAAAAAGTACGAAAACGAGAAAAATTTCGGAGGTACGTTATGAACACTGACAGCGCGAAAATATATCATGAAAGCGATTGCGATCTCAATCTCTTGAAGAAAAAGACGGTTGCCGTAATCGGTTACGGTTCGCAGGGGCACGCCCACGCCCTCAATCTGCGCGACAGCGGCGTGAAAGTCGTGATCGGCCTGAACAAGGGCGGCAGAACGTGGCCCATTGCGGAAAAGGCGGGGTTTGAAGTCCTGCCCGTGGCGGACGCCGTGAAAAAGGCGGACGTGGTGATGATGCTCGTTCCCGACGAAAGGCAGGCGGACATCTATAAAGAATCGGTAGAGCCCTATCTCGGCGAAGGCAAATACCTCGCGTTCGCGCACGGGTTCAACATCCACTTCAAACAGATCGTTCCCGCAAAAACGGTGAACGTGTTTATGATCGCGCCCAAAGGCCCCGGCCACACGGTGCGCAGCGAATATCTGGAAGGCCACGGCGTTCCCGCGCTCGTCGCCATCCATCAGGATTATTCGGGCGATACGCTCGACGTGGCTCTCGCCTATGCTCTCGGCATCGGCGGCGCGCGCGCCGGCGTGTTGGAAACGACCTTCAAATGCGAAACGGAAACCGACCTGTTCGGCGAACAGGCGGTGCTCTGCGGCGGCGTAACGGCTTTGATGAAGGCGGGCTTTGAAACGCTCGTTGAGGCGGGTTACGATCCGAGAAACGCCTATTTCGAGTGCATCCACGAAATGAAACTCATCGTGGACCTCATTTACAGCGGCGGATTTTCCAAGATGCGCTACTCCATTTCGGACACGGCGGAATTCGGCGATTACGAAACGGGCAAACGCCTCATCACCGACGAAACCAAGAAGGAAATGAAGAAGATCCTGCACGAAATTCAGGACGGCACTTTCGCCTCCAAGTGGATTTCGGAAAACAAGAGCGGCGGCAGGGCGCATTTCAACGCGTGCAGGGCGATGGAGGCCTCGCACCAGCTCGAAGAAGTGGGCGCGGAACTCAGAAAGCTCTATTCCTGGAACAACGAGGATAAATACAGCGAAACGAAATAATGCGCGTTTTAAAAGCGCGCGCGGCGCGGCGGATTTTCCGCCGCGCTTTTGTTTCTTGCAAAGAAGTTTACAAAACCGACGGGCGGCGGCGTTTTTGAGGGGACGTGCCGTTCGGGGCGGCGGAAAAATTCTGCCGCGACAAGGTTGACAAAACAAAAAAAGCGGTATACAATGATATGCGACCTGAATCGGAAGGTGCGCCTGACGGTGAAGGGCTGAAAAACAGCGTTTTGCGCGCCCGCGCCGTGCGGGCGGTTTCTGCCTTTCCCTTCGGTCCGTTTCCGAGGGGATTTTTTACGAGAGGTGATTTTATGAAAAAATGGCTCGCATTGGTTCTGACCGTATTTTTTGCTTTTTCCTTCGCCGCGTGCAACGACGAGCCCGCGACGCCCGGAGAAGAGGGCGGAAACACGCAGACTTATGAAATTTACATGCCGGACGGCGCGCCCGCCCTGGCGATGGCGAAACTCATCAAAGACGACGAACAGTTCGGCGAAACGGTGCATTATACCGTCGTAGCGGCGGCGAATATCGGGGCTTCCGTTTTGCAGAAAAAGGCGGACGTGGCGATCATGCCCGTAACGGCGGCTTCCAAAACCATCGGCAGCGGGGAGGAGTACGTTCTGCTCGGCGTGGTGACGCACGGCAATATCTATGTGATGAGCAGCGGCAGCGTTTCTTCGCTCGCCGACCTCAAAGGGCAGGTGATCGGCGTGATCGGGCAGGGACAGGTGCCGGACGTGACTTTCCGCGCGCTGCTCGATAAAAACGCGATCGGATACGAAGTGGTGGACGCGAACCAAACGCCCGCTGCGGACAAGGTGGGCATCCGCTATTTTGCGGACGCTTCCGCCCTGCTTCCCCTGATGAAGACGGGGCAGCTCGCCAACGGCCTGCTCCCCGAACCCGCGGCGACGAAGATCACCACGATGAATCCCGATGTTTCCATGAAGATCGATATCCAGGAAGTTTACGGCGGCGATTATCCGCAGGCGGTGCTGGTGGCGAAAAAGAGCATTACGGAGAGCGACCCCGCATTTCTGAAAGCGCTGATGACGGCGATAGAAGAAAATGCGGAATGGATCTCCGCAAACGACGAGAACGCCGCTTCCGCGGTGGACGCCATCAATTCCGCGCTGGCGGAAGGCGTAACGCCGTCGCTTTCCAAAGACGCCATCAACAAGGCGGTGGTGGAAAACTGCAACATCTATCTGCAGCTCGCTGCGGACGCGAAAACTTCGGTCAACGAATATCTCGCGGCGATGAAAGCGGTGGACGGCGATTCGGCTTCCGCCGTTTCGGACGCGTTTTTCTGCACGCTTTCTTAAAGGCAGAGTTTCATGAAAAAGGGCAATAAAATTCTCAATATCGCGGTGCCCGCGCTCACGATCGCGTGTATTTTCGCGATCTGGGCGTTCGCCGCCGCCGTTACGGACGAGGAGATCATTCTTCCCCGCCCGCTTTCGGTTTTAAAAGAATTTTTCGCCCTGTTCGCGGACGGGGAGTTTTATCTTTCCTATTTCGTCACGCTCGGGCGGAGCGCGATCGCCTTTGCGATTTCCTTCGCGCTGGCGTTCGCCGCCGCGGCGCTTTCCCGAAGATACGCGCTTTTCGGCAGGGCGTTCAACACCGTTCTGCCCCTCGTGCGCGCCCTGCCCACGGTGGCGGTGGTGCTTCTTCTCGTGCTGTGGACGACGAGCAGGGTCGCGGCGGTGATCGTTACCATGCTCGTGGTGCTCCCCACCCTTTACACCAACGCCGAAAACGCGCTTTCCGCCGTTTCGCGCGAAACGGCGGAGATGTGCCGCGTTTATCGCGTGCCGAAAAAGACCCGCTTTTTCAAAATTTATCTGCCCGCCGTTCTCCCGAACGCCGTTTCGGCGGCGGGGGCGGGGCTTTCGCTCAATTTGAAACTTATGGTCGCGGCGGAGGTCATCGCCGCCACCGCGCGGGGGCTGGGCACCGAACTCAATCTCGACAAGATCAATTTTGAAACGGCGCATATGCTGGCGCTCGTTTTTGCGATCGTGCTCACGGGCATCGCCGTGGAACTTGCGGGCAGGGGGATCGCCCGCGCGATGGTGAAGAGATATGCTTGAGATCAGACATCTGAAAAAATATTACGGCAGCCTTCCCGTTTACGAGGATTTTTCGCTGACCGTGGGGGAGGGCGAAACGCTGGCGGTTTTAGGCAACAGCGGCGCGGGCAAGACCACGCTTTTGAACATCGTGGCGGGCTTGCTGCCCTTCGACGGCGGAGAGATTGCCGGGCTTCCCGAACGCATCGGGTATATCTTTCAGAGCGACAGGCTCGTTCCGCACTTCACAGTGGAGCAGAACCTCTGCCTGGTGGCGGAAAAAGAGCGCGTTTTTAAGGCGCTCGGAAAGGCGGGGCTCGAAGAATTTGCGGGGTATTATCCCGCGCGGCTTTCCGCGGGCATGAGCCGCAGGGTGGCGATCCTGCGCGCTTTTTTATACGACGCACCCCTCATTCTGATGGACGAGCCCTTCCGCAATCTCGATCTCGCTCTCAAAGTGCGGCTGATGGACTTTTACGCCTCCCTCGCGCGGGAGCGGAAAAATTCCGCGCTCTTCGTCACGCACGACGTGGCGGAGGCCGCCTGTCTTGCGGACAGGGCGGTTATTATCGGCGGAGGAAAGGTTCTGCTGGATATGCCCGTTACCGACAGAAAGGAGGCGGAAGAAAAACTGGAAGCCTATTTTTTGAGCGAACGGCAAGAATAATCCGCGCGCCCTCCGCCCCGATTTCGGGGCGGAGGGCGCTTTTTTCCGCCTTTTTGAAAGCGGCGCAAAAACGGCGCGCGCTTCCGCTTCCTTTCCGCGGGGGAGAGGGGCGGAAAATGTCGATAAAAAAAATTTGGGGAAGTTTTTATAAAAGCATTGTAAAATAACGCGATGTTTGGTATAATTTAATAGAATACCGTATCCGAAGAACGGCGGGGGAACGCCGTCTGCGGGTAAAAGATTGAATCCGGAAAGAGGGCGGAACGCCCTTTGCGGAAAAAAGAAAACCGCCGCGCCGCGGCGGAAAGGTGAGGAATAAAATCATTTCGGAAAACGGCAGGGACATGGATAAACGGGAAGAAAAAGAGACAAAGCAAAACTCCATATTCACAAAGGAATTCGCGGGGATGGTGCTCATCCTCTTTGCCGCGCTTCTGCTCGTGTGTATGATCACGGACGGGCTGGTGTTCTCCACGCCCGGTCATTACGTATGCGCCTTTATGTTCGGCGTGTTCGGCTACGTTTCCTTTCTCGTCGTTATAGGGATGTTTCTCGGCGGCGTGCGGCTGGTCACGGGCAGAAAACTTTTTAAAACGGGGCGGCGTTTCGCGCTGTGCGCGCTGTTCGCCGTTCTCGCGGTGCTGCTCATCAACGTGATCGGGCTGCGCGGCTTTGCAGGCGAAAACTACGGCGGGTATATCTCCGCCGCCTACCAAAGAGGGGAAAACGGCGTTTCTTCCGCCACGGCGGGGGGCGCGCTGTTCGCCGTCGTCGGCTATCCGCTCGTGGGGCTGCTCGGCAACGCGGGCGCGTATGCGGTGATCGGCATCTTCATCGCGCTCGCCCTGTATTTTGCCGTGCGCTCCTTCCTTTCGCCCGCGCCGAAGGCGGCGGTGCGCAGGGAAAAACGGCGGGCGGAGCCGCAGGGGCTGGAATTTAAGGATTACCCCGTGAGCGGCGCCGTGCCCGAACCCGAGCCTAAAGCGCCCGCCCTCTATGTGGGCGTGGACGATTTTGAACTCAGAACCAAAAGGGAACAGGCCGCCGCGGAAAAGAAGTCGGACGTGTTCAAGATCCTCTATCCCGACAAGGCGAAGGAAAATTCGCAGGGCGCGGCGCTGGGCTATTCGGTGAACACCGCGAACGCCGCCCCCGAAGACGATCTCAAAAAGAAGATCGAATATATCAAAACGCCCACGACCATCGACCTCAAAACGTATAATTTCGACCCGCTCGGCAAGGGCGCGGGTGCGGCGAAGGATACGGCGGGGGGATACACCCGCGTTTCCGAGCCCGTGAAGCCCGCGGAGGGCACGGCGGAGCGCCCGCCCATGTTCGAGCACGACGACACCGATTATACGGAAGACGAATCGGGCAAACGCGGAGAGGCGTACGGCCGCTATACGGAGATCGAGGAAGAGGACGCGGAAGAAACGCCCGCGCCGCCTCCCATTTTGTCTTTCGGCAGAAAGGCGAAGGAGCCCGAACCGCCCCGCGAAGAGCCGCGCCGCGCGGAACGCATTCTGCCCGTCGAGCCCGTCGCGGAGCCGAAAAGAGAAGAGCGGCGCATCGATCCCGTGGAATCTTTCCCGCGCGAACGGCAGAGCGTTGCGGAGGAAACGCCGCTGATCGGCAGGGAGCGTTCCCGCAGCCTGTTTGACGAGGAGAGCGAAAAACCCGCGGAAACCAACGTGCCCGCGTTCAACGAGGAAGACTTTACCCGTTCGCGCCGCGGCGCGGATTTCATAAAGGAAGAGGAAGTTCCCGCGGAGGAACCGCCCCTCCCGCCGCGCGGACGCATCGCGCCGCCGGCGGAAGAGCCGAAGGCGGATACCGGCTTTCATCCGCCCATCAACGTCAAATACAACCGCCCGCCCATGGATCTTTTCAAGGTCTATCGGCAGGATCCCAACGCGCCCCAGGAAGATTACGTGGAGCGCAGCCACGTTATCGAGCGCACGCTTTCGGAATTCGGCATAGACGCGCAGGTGGTCAACTACGTGCACGGGCCTACGGTCACGCGGTACGAGCTCAACCTGCCCGCGGGCGTGCCCGTCAAAAAGATCCCCAACCACGCGGACGACATCGCGATGCGGCTGGAATCGGAAAACGGCGTGCGTATCGAGGCGCCCATTCCGGGCAAAAACCTCGTGGGCATAGAGGTGCCAAACCGCGTAAAGACCACGGTGGGCCTGCGCGACATCCTGGAATCGGACAACTTCCAGAAGAGCAAGGCGGGCGCGCTCACCTTCGCGCTCGGCAAGAACCTTGTCGGCGAAGCCGTTACGGACAACCTCGCCAAAGGCCCGCACTATCTCGTCGCGGGCGCGACGGGTATGGGCAAGAGCGTGTGCCTCAATTCCATGATCGTCAGCATGATCTCCAAATATTCGCCCGAAGAGCTGCGGCTCATCCTCGTCGATCCCAAACAGGTGGAATTCACGGTGTATAACCACCTGCCCCACCTGATGATAGACGAGATCATCACCAACGCGCAGAAGGCCATCGCTACCCTGCAATGGGCGGTGGAGGAGATGGAGTCGCGCTATACGCTCTTCCGCGAAAACGAGGTGCGCGACATCGACGAATACAACGAAACCATCGCGAGCGATACGGTGGCAAAAATCCCCAAACTCGTCATCATCGTGGACGAGGTGGCGGACCTGATGCAATATAACAAGCGCGATCTCGAAGCGAAGATCATGTCGCTTTCCGCAAAGGCGCGCGCGGCGGGCATCCATCTGGTGCTGGCGACCCAGCGGCCTTCGGTGGACGTCATCACGGGCGTGATTAAGGCAAATCTGCCTTCGCGTATCGCCTTCCGCGTTTCCAACGCGACGGACTCGCTCACCATTCTGAACGAGGGCGGCGCGGAAAAACTGCTCGGCAACGGCGATATGCTGTATCGCAACGCGCAGATGCAGAAGTGCGACCGTATCCAGGGCTCGTTCATCTCGATGCCCGAGGTCAAGGCGGTCGTAAACTATATCAAGGAAAATAACGAGGCGTATTTCAACGACGCGGCGGCGAAGGCCATCGAGGACTCCATCAAGCCGCAGGAGGATAGTTCGTCCGACGAGGACAGCGGCGTTTCGGAGCGGAGCGTAAGCGACGAGAAACTCTTCGTGGAGGCCCTCCGTTTCGTCATCACATCCAAGAGCGCCTCGATCTCCATGTTGCAGCGGCGGTTTTCCGTGGGGTATTCCAAGGCGGGCTCGCTCATCGACCAGATGGACAGACTGGGCTACATTTCGCCTTTCGACGGCAGCCGCGCGCGGCAGGTGCTCATTTCCAAAGAGGAATTTGAAGAAAAATACGGCGCGCTATAATGGAAAAGAAGAAAAAAGCGGGCGTCATCTCCCTCGGGTGCGATAAAAACAGGGTCGATACCGAGAAGATGCTCTCCCGCCTGAGCGAAAAATACGAAATTACGAGCGACCCCGAAGAGGCGGAGATCCTCGTGGTGAATACCTGCGCGTTTCTGAACGACGCGCGCAAAGAGGCGATAGAGGAAATTTTATCGTGCGCGCGGCTCAAAGAGAGCGGGCGGCTGGAAAAACTCGCCGTTACGGGGTGTTTGCCGCAGAAGTTCGGCGAAGAGGTGTTCGCCGGCATTCCCGAAATCGACGTGATGGCGGGCATTTCCGATTACGATAAACTGGTTTTTGCCATCGAGGAAAGCTACGGCGGCGTGCGGAAAAACATCGTGGGAAAGCCCGCGTGCGAGCCGGACGTGCCGCGCGTGCTCACCACCGACGGCTACGCGTATCTGAAGATCGCGGACGGCTGTTCCAATTTCTGCACGTACTGCCTGATCCCGAAAATCCGCGGGGCGTACCGCTCCGTGCCCGAAGATCAGCTCGCGCGTGAGGCCGCGGCGCTCGGAGAGCTGGGCGAACTCGTCCTCGTGGCGCAGGACGTTACGAAATACGGAACCGACCTTTCGGGCGGGGAAAACGTCGTGCGGCTGATCCGCAGGCTTTCCGCCCTGGAAAACGTGAAGAAAATCCGCCTTTTATACTGCTATCCCGAGAGCGTGAGCGAAGAACTCATCGACGAGATCGCGAAAAACGATAAGGTGCTCAAATACATAGACATCCCCCTGCAGCACGCGGACGACGGCGTGCTCCGCCGTATGAACCGCAAGGGGACGTATCAAAGCTATCTCGCCCTCGTGCGGAAACTGAAAGCGCGCGTGCCCGGCATCGCGGTGCGGAGCACGTTCATCGCGGGATTCCCCGGGGAAAGCGAGGAGTCGTTCGCCCGCCTGTGCGCGTTTTTGGAAGAGGCGGAGCTGTTCAACGCGGGATTTTTCCGCTATTCCAGAGAGGAAGACACCGCGGCGGCGCGCATGGACGGGCAGATCCCCGCCCGCGTGAAAACCGCCCGCGTGAAGAAACTGTACGCGGTGCAGAAAAAAATCGTGAAAAAGCAGCTCGCCGCGCAGGTCGGCAGGGAGCTCGATGTGTTCGTGGAAAATTTCGACGGCGCGTGCTGGGCGGGCAGGGCGTATTTCAACGCCCCCGAAATCGACGGCAAGGTGTATTTCACGGGCGGAAGGGAATTTCGCGCGGGGGATACGGCAAAGGTGAAGATCACGGGCGCGGGCGATTACGATCTGTTCGGCGAAGCCGTGGATAAATAAAACGAAAAGAGGTCAGATTATGCAGGAATACGAATACAAAGTGGCATTTTACAAGCGGTTCAAATCCGTGGAAAGGGAGATGAACAAGATGGCGGAGGACGGCTGGAAGGTGTTTTCCACCCATCTCGTGGCGGACGGCACGCAGATGGTCGTCGTGTATGAAAGGAAATACAGGGTATAAAGGCGATGAATCTTCCCAATAAGATTTCCGTTGCGCGCATTTGCATGATCCCCGTGTTCGTCGTGCTCTTTTACGTGGAATTTCCCTATCACTACGCCGTTTCGGCGGCGGTGTTCGCGCTCGCCGCGTGCACCGATTTTCTGGACGGGCACATCGCGCGCAAATACAACCTCGTCACCAATCTCGGCAAGTTTCTCGATCCCATCGCGGATAAAGTGCTGGTTTCCACCGCGCTCATCGTGCTTTTGACCGAGCCCGCGATTCTGATGCCGACGGACGGCGCTTTCTGGATGCCCCTTTGCGGCGTGATCGTCGCGGTCATCTTAGCGCGGGAACTGATCGTCAGCGGATTCCGCACGGTGGCGGCAAGCCGCAACCTCGTGCTCGCCGCGGATAAGGTAGGCAAGGTGAAAACGGTGTTTCAGGACGTTGCCGTGGCAGTCCTTCTCGTCGCGGGGGAAAACTTTTTCGGCGTTTCGCCCGATCCTCTGCGGCTGGCGGGCTTTATCCTGCTCGCGATCGCCGCGGTGCTCACCGTCGTTTCGGGCGTGCATTACATCGTGAAAAACGCCGCCGTCTTAAAAGAGGAGAAATGAAAACCGCGCTCATCAGTTTCCGCAATACAGACCTCGGCTACGATTCCGCCGCGGAACAGGCGCTCGTGTGGGCGTTCAACGCGGGCGGGATTCATATAGACGACATCACCGTGCTCTCCGTGCAGGACGACCTCGGTTTTTCCAAACGGTTCGCCGAACTCGAAACGTTTGCGGAAAACATCGTCATTCTCTGTTCGGAAGAAGTTACCTTCGACGTGAAGGGCTTCGTGGCGAAAAAACTGGGCGCGGAACTCACCGAAAACAAAAACGCCCGCCGTTTTATCGAGGAATACAACGAAAAAACGGGGAAGACGGGCGGCTACGAATACGCCCTTCTGCCCGAAGGCAGCACGGTCATTCCCAATTTCAACGGGGTGTTCCAGGGCTTTCTGGCGGTGGGGGATTATACCGTTACCCTGCTGCCCAACGAGCCGCAGGCGTTCGGCGCGATGTGCTGCAATTACATCCTGCCGTACTTTGAAAAGAAATATAAGATCCGCTACGATAAACTCACGCTGCGTATGTTCGGCGTGAAGGGCGCGGAGCTGGAAACCGCGCTGAACGAGGCGAAGAAGATCGCGAAAAAGAAGATCTCCTTCAACATAGAGCAGAAATTTTCGGATATCCGCCTCAATATGGTGTACGACAACACCACGCCCAAAATGATCGCGGACGAGGCGGTGCGCGCCGTCGTGAGCCGCTTGAAAGAGCGCATCTACACCGAGGAGGACGAGCCTCTCGAAAAGTGCCTGTTCGACCTTTTAAGCCTGCACCGCAAAAAGATCTCCTTCGCGGAATCCTTCACGGCGGGCAGGGCGGCGGCGGCGCTAATCTCCGTTCCGGGCGCGAGCGCGGTGGTCAACGAGGGGATCACGGCGTACAGCAACCACGCCAAAATGCGCCGTCTGGGCGTGAAGGCGGAAACGCTGGAAAAATACGGCGCGGTCAGTTCGCAGACGGCTTACGAAATGGCTGCGGGGCTGCTCGAAGACGGCGAAACGGATATCGCCGTCGCCACGACGGGCATCGCGGGGCCGAAGTCGGACGATACCAAAAAGCCCGTGGGGCTGGCGTTCATCGCGGTGGGCGGCAGAAACGGGATACACATTCACAAGCTCAATTTTACGGGGAGCAGGGAAGAAATTACCCAGACGGCGAAAAACGCCGCCCTGTTTTACGCCGTCGCGTATATCCGCGAGGGCAATCTGGCAACTTAACCAAACAGCACAAGGAGAAAAACATGGAAGAAAAGAAAAAAACCGCCGCGGACGGCAAGGCGAAGGCGCTGGAAAGCGTTCTCGTGCAGATCGAAAAGCAATACGGCAAGGGCGCCATCATGCGCCTGGGGGACAGCGCCGGGGATACGAGCATAGAAGTCATCCCGTCGGGGTGTTTGTCGCTCGATATCGCGCTGGGCATCGGGGGGATGCCGCGCGGCAGGATCATCGAAATCTACGGGCCGGAATCTTCGGGGAAAACGACGGTCGCCCTCCACGTGGTGGCGCAGGCGCAGAAGGCGGGGGGCATCGCCGCGTTTATCGACGCGGAGCACGCGCTCGACCCCGTTTATGCCAAAAACCTCGGCGTGAATCTGGACGATCTGTACGTTTCCCAGCCCGATACGGGCGAACAGGCGCTCGACATCACCGATTCGCTCATCCGCAGTGGCGCGGTGGACATCATCGTGATGGACTCGGTTGCGGCGCTCACGCCCGAGGCGGAAATCGAGGGCGAAATGGGCGAATCGCACGTCGGTTTGCAGGCGCGGCTGATGTCGCAGGCGCTCCGTAAGCTTGCCGGCATCACAAACAAGAGCAAAACGTGCGTCATCTTCATCAACCAGCTGCGCGAGAAGGTGGGCGTGATGTTCGGCAACCCCGAAACGACGCCCGGCGGCAAGGCGCTCAAATTCTACGCGAGCGTGCGCATCGACGTGAGGAAGTCGGACGCGCTCAAAGATACCGAAGGGCAGTTCGGCAACCACACGAAGGCGAAGATCGTGAAAAACAAACTCGCGCCCCCGTTCAAAACGGCGGAATTCGATATCATCTACGGCGAGGGTATCAGCAGGGAAGGCTGCCTTATCGACCTCGGCGTGACTTACGGCGTGCTGGAAAAGAGCGGAGCGTGGTTTTCCTATAACGGCGAAAAGATCGGGCAGGGCAGGGACAAGGTGCGCGAACTGCTCAAAAACACCCCCGAACTCGCCGGCGAGATAGAGGCGAAGATCCGCGAGGCCGCCGCGCCCAAAAAAGCGGGCGCGCCCGCCGAAGAAGCAAAAGAGGCGAAAGCCGAATAAAGGGGAGAACTTTTCCCCCGCGGCAAACGCGATTCGTTTGACAAAAGCAAATAAATCATATAAAATAAAAATAGTTGCGGAAACGCAGGGCAAAAAAACGCGTTCCGCAGACAGGAGGGCTTGAAAATGGAAAAATTTTTTGCGAGCTTCCTGTTCTTGGCAAATCTCTCCACGGGCGCATGGATCGGCATCCTTGCGGGCGCGGTGGTTGCAGTGGGCGTCGGCGTGTTCTTTTTGGGGCTGAAAGTACAGTGGAACATCCGCAAGAAGAAAAACGACGCGCGGTTGGAAGAAATCGAAGCCGTTGTGAGCAAGATGCTCGAAGACGCGCAAACCGAAAGTAAAGCAATCAAAAAAGAAGCCATTTTAGAGGCAAAAGAACAGGAGCTGAAGCTTCGGAACGAGTTCGAGCGCGAATCCAAGGAAAAGCGCGCCGAATTGCAGAAAATGGAAAACCGCCTTGTGCAGAAGGAAGACGTTCTGGACAAGAAGGAAGAAAATCTGTTAAAACGGAACGAAGATCTCAACAGGCAGCAGCAGGGGCTGAAGAACAAGGAAGCGGAAGTGGACAAGAAGCTGGCGGAAATCAGCGGCCAGCACGAACAGATGCTTTTGCAGTTCGAGAAGATTTCGCAGATGTCGCGGGACGAGGCGAAAGCCGAACTCGTGGCGGCGATGGAAGACGACGCGAAGAAAGAGGCGGCGGGACTGATCCGCCAGATCGAAAGCGACGCGAAGGAAGAGGCGGACAAGAAGGCGAAGGAAATCATCTCTCTCGCGATTCAGAAATGCAGCACGGAGCAGGCTACGGAAATCACCGTTTCGGTGGTGCCGCTGCCGAGCGACGATAAGAAGGCGCGCATCATCGGCAGAGAGGGCAGAAACATCCGCACGCTGGAAAACGCCACGGGCATCGAGCTCATCATAGACGATACGCCCGAAGTCGTAATTCTTTCGGGGTTCGACCCCGTGCGCAGGGAAGTGGCGCGCATCGCTTTGGAAAAGCTGATCGCGGACGGCCGTATCCACCCCGCGCGCATCGAGGAAACGGTGGAGAAAGTCAAGAAGGAGCTTGACGCGGAGATCAAACAGTACGGCGAGAACGCGATGTTCGAATGCGGGCTGTTCGGCTTGCATCCCGAAATCATCAAACTTCTCGGCAGACTGAAATTCAGAACGAGTTACGGGCAGAACGTGCTCCGCCATTCTCTGGAAGTGGCGCATCTCGCGGGCACGATGGCTGCCGAACTCGGCTGCGACGTTACGTTGGCAAAACGCGCGGGCTTGCTGCACGATATCGGCAAGGCGGTGGACTTTGAAATCGAAGGCACGCATATGCAGATCGGCGCAGATCTCGCGAAGAAATACAGGGAAAACCACGTGGTCGTGAACGCCATTTTGTCGCACCACGGAGATGTGGAACCCAAAACGATCGAGGCCGTGCTCGTGGCGGCGGCGGATGCCATTTCGGGCGCGCGCCCGGGCGCGCGGCGCGAAACGACGACCAATTACGTCAAGCGTCTGCAAAGGCTGGAAGAGATCGCGGGCGAATTCAAGGGCGTGGATAAATGCTATGCCATTCAAGCGGGCAGAGAGATCCGCGTGATGGTGAAACCCGACCAGGTGGACGACGCGAAAACGCTTTTCCTCGCGAAAGAGATCGCGAAGAAGATCGAAAGCGAACTGGAATATCCGGGGCAGATCAAAGTGAACGTCATCCGCGAATGGCGGGCGACAGAATATGCAAAATAAAAAACGAAAAAACGAAAAGCGAAAAAGCGAAAGCGCTGCGCCGAATTTTCGGCGCAGCGCTTTTTTGTATTTTGTTTAGTCGAGTTCTATTTCTTCGGAAAGAAAGATTTCATCGTTTAAAAATTCAAGAACGGACATACCGAACCCGTTCGCGAGTTTATAAAGCGTCGTTAAAGTGATCGTTTTATTCTGCCCCGATAAAATTCTTTCCATAGCTCCGTGATAAACGCCCGATTTTTGTTCGAGTTTATATTGCGTGATTCCTTTTTGCCGCAGTAAAGCGCGAATGCGTTTTGCGACCGCGTCGTTAACCGTCAAGTTACCGTGCCCCTTTATGTTTTTTTAATAGTTTATCAAATAAAAGTTTTACCATTATGTCTTTAAATTGTGACTTTTTAAATTCATAAAGATTGATTTATAAAAAATAGTATGGTAAAATAAATTAAGTATTATTCGAACAAAAGGAGAGGAGATAAAATGAAATATCTGACAAAAGAATGGTTGCTGAAATATGAGTTGTCTTTCGTGAACCGTTTTACAAAGAAAGCAAAGCGGGCGGAAACTTTCAACGAGAAATTTTACAGGCAAGTCTATGCGCAAGCATACGGGAAATGGCGGGCGATCGAAAAGAATTTGCCAATTTACCGCGATCCGCAGGAAGATTTGAAAAAAATAGAGGATTATATCAACGAACGGGGAATTGACGAGGAAGAACAAAGAAGGCGGAAAAATTTCAAAAAAAATTATTTGGAACTCGAACGGGAACGCATAGAAAAGGGCATATTTTTTCCGTTCGACGAAGAAAGAGCAAAAAATAAATTTAAAAAAAATATCAATTACAAAATAAAATTATACGAACATTTCTCGCAAGAAGTTTTAGACAGGATTGCGGATATAAGGGTATTTGCGCTGCATTATGCGAGCGCGGAGGCGAAAAAAATATTGCGCCCGGTTTGTGCAAAGTTTCGGCGGGATTGCGAAAAAATGCAGGATATAGCCGCCGAAGAAACAAGGAAAGCAGAAAAATACTTATCTCAAACATTGGAATTGAATCTGATCGGCGAAACTTTACTTGAGGAAATAAAAGAAGAAAACGGCGGAATATATTTATATTTCGAAAATAAAAACTGTCTTTTCATAAATAACGGTAAAATTTTAGAACGGGAAACAAATAATATATATCGTTACGACGCATATGATCCGTACAGCGGTTGGAGTATGATATGCGCCGCGGAGTTATACTATATTGAAGGGGAATTTGAGTTGCATTTCCTGATTTCCAATATCGATGAGGAATACAATAAAAATTTATGGTATCTTACCATACGGGGAAACGATATTAAGGAAATCTGTGATTAAAAACGCCCGAGGAACGGTTTCCGTTCCTCGGGCGCACTTTTTTTGCAACGTTATTTTTCCTTCTTTTTGCGCAGGGCGTCTTCTGTCGCGCCCAGAGCGGCGCAGATCGCCGCGCCGACGAGAAAAACGATCCAGCCGGGATGCCACAGCCCGCCGAGGAAGCCGAGCAGCAGGTAAGCCGTAACCGCCGAAAGCATCACCGCCCCCGAATAATGCGAAACGGGTTTTCCGATTACGTCCAGCAGGGCGCATACCGCCGCGCCGCCGATAAATACGATCCAGCCGGGATGCCACAATCCGCCGAGAAAACCGAGCAGCAAAAACGCCGCCGTCGCCAGCAGCATCACGGTGCCGCAGAATACGGAGGGCGGAATCCGCCGTTTTTCCGCTTTCTCCCGCGGCGGCTCGGCGGGCGTTTCGGAATCGGGTTCCTCCGCGCGTTTGGGCGCGGGGCGCGCGCCTTTGAGCAGGTCGTCTATACTGATTTCAAACAGTTCGGAAAGCACGGGCAGCTGCGCCGTTTCGGGGAAAGAATCCCCGTTTTCCCATTTGGAAACCGCCTGGTTCGTGATGCCGAGCTTTTCCGCAAGTTCGCCCTGCGTCCAGCCCTTTTCCCTGCGCAAGTCGTACAAAAGTGTTCCGAAATCGTTCATCTGAGAAATCTCCTCCTGTATTTTTACGCTTCCATTATACCCGAAAAAAGAAAAAACGCCAACAATCGGCGTTTGAATTTTTCCAACTTACGGTTGAATTTGCCCGAAATCGGTTGTTTTTTGCAAATCTGTACAGATGCGCGTCTGCCGAGGCGCGCCGCATATGGGGGATGCCGGCAAGAGAAAAGAATTTCGGTAAAAACGATTGACAAAAAACAAAAATTCGCTTATAGTAATTTTATAAAACAAAAAAGCGGGCGTTCCACCGCTATACAAGTGAGGAACAGTAAAGAGGTGTTCCACCGCCATATAAGTGAGGAGTATAAAAGAA
>CALVZR010000060.1 GCA_944372565.1 uncultured Clostridia bacterium
TTTCGTAAGCATGCACGGCGCGGGCGTTTTCCTTGTTCACCGTGAGGTAAACTTCCCGGTAGCCGAGAAAGCGCGCCGCCGCGAAAATTTCGCCGAGCGCCTCGCCGCAAAGCCCCGTGCCGCGGAAGGGCTTTTCGAGATAGAGTTTGGATAAAAACAGCCTCTCCTTTTCGTAGCGGAGGGCGCAGTATCCCGCCCGCACGCCGTCCTTTTTGAGGAAGAAATAGGCGTAGTTTTCCGCGCGGATCTGCCGCGCGAACGCCTGTACGCTCTGGAATTTTTCCAGCATATAGTCGGTTTGCGCCTTTCCGATGAGATTATCGTACGTTTCGTGCCACAGCCTGCGGCACATCTCTTCGAGTGCGCCGTATTCTTCAAAGTTCACCGCCCGCAAAACGTTCATGTTTTTTTCTCCTTTATTCGAGCTCGAATGCGCCCGTATAGAGCTGGTAATACGTCCCTTTCTGCGCGAGGAGCTGTTCGTGATCTCCCCTCTCGATGATGCGGCCGTGATCGAGCACCATAATGGCGTTGGAGTTGCGGATGGTGGACAGCCTGTGCGCGATGACGAACACCGTGCGCCCTTCCATCAGCTTGTCCATGCCCGCCTGCACCAGCGCCTCGGTGCGGGTGTCGATGGAGGAAGTCGCCTCGTCGAGGATCATCACGGGCGCGTTGGCGAGCGCCGCCCGCGCGATGGAGAGGAGCTGTTTCTGCCCCTGCGAAAGGTTGCTCCCGTCCCCCGTCAGCATGGTGTTGTACCCTTCGGGCAGGCGGGTGATGAAGTCGTGCGCGTTCGCAAGTTTTGCCGCCGCAATGCACTCCTCGTCCGTCGCGTCCAGCTTGCCGTAGCGGATGTTGTCCATCACCGTCCCCGTGAACAGGTTGGTATCCTGCAATACCATTCCCAGAGAGCGGCGGAGATCGCCTTTTTTGATCTTGTTGATGTTGATGCCGTCGTAGCGGATCTTGCCGTCCGCGATGTCGTAAAAACGGTTGATGAGGTTGGTGATGGTGGTCTTGCCCGCGCCCGTCGCGCCCACGAAGGCGATCTTCTGCCCGGGCTTGGCGTAAATGCTCACGTCGTGCAGCACGGTCTTTTCGGGAACGTAGCCGAAATCCACGTTGAACATGCGGATATCGCCTTTGAGTTCGGTATAGGTTACGGTGCCGTCCGCCTTATGCGGGTGCCGCCACGCCCATTTTCCCGTGCGTTTTTCGCTTTCGGTGATGTTTCCGTTTTCGTCGATTTCCGCGTTGACCAAGGTCACGTAGCCGTCGTCCGTTTCGGGCTGCTGATCGAGAAGCTCGAAAATGCGCTTTGCCCCCGCGATGCCCATCACCACCGAGTTGACCTGCTGGGAAACCTGCGAGATGTTGAGCGTGAACTGCCGCGACATATTGAGGAACGCCACGATGGCGCCCATGCCGACGCCCGCGCTCTCCAGCCCCGAAAACGAGAGATTGGGCACGCCCCACAGCACGAACAGCCCGCCCACGATGGCGACGAGCACGTACGCCACGTGCCCGATGTTGTTGATGGCGGGCATGAGGATGTTGCCGTATTTGTTCGCCGTTTCGCAGTCCTTGAACAGGCGGTAGTTGATCTCGTCGAAATCCGATTTGGATTCCTTTTCGTGGCAGAACACCTTGATGACCTTCTGCCCCGTCATCATCTCTTCCACAAAACCCTCGGTTTCGCCCGTGGTCTTCTGCTGCAAAACGAAGTATTTCGCGCTCCTGCCGCCGATGCTCTTGGTGCAGAGAACCATCGCCGCCACCCCAACGAACACCACGAGGGAAAGCCAGATGCTCGAATTAAACATCACGACGAGCAGATAGACGATGGCGACCAGCGAGTAGAAGATGTTCGGGATGCTCTGCGCCACGAGCTGGCGGAGCGCGTCCGTATCGTTGGTGTAGCAGCTCATGATATCGCCGTGCGTGTTGGTATCGAAATACCGCAGCGGCAGGGACTGCATCTTGTTGAACATATCCGTCCGCACCCGTTTTAAGAACGCCGAGGTGACGATCGCCATCAGCCGCGTGTAGAGAAACGAGCAGACCAGCCCGACGACGTAGATCGCCGCCATGGACAAGATGACCGTGGTGAGCGTCTGCGCCACGGCGGAATAGCCGTCCGCGATGCCGGGAACGATGACCTCGTCCACCAGGATTTCCAGAAAGACCGAGGAGGAAATCCCCGCCGCCGCCGTGACCGCGATGCACACGAGCACGGCGATCATGCTTCCCTTATAATATCTGAATAAATATTTCAGCAGCCTGCCGAGCGTTTTCATCGTGCCGGCGCCGCCTTGTTTTTTCTCTTTCATTCCTCTTCGCCTCCCCGCTTGTTCTGCGATTCGTAAATTTCCCTATATACGGGGCTGGATTTCATCAGTTCTTCGTGCGTGCCCATCGCGCCGATCTCCCCGTTTTCCATCAGAATGATTTTATCCGCGTCCTGCACGGAAGAAACGCGCTGGGCGATGATGATCTTGGTGGTATCGGGGATCTCCTCGCGGAAGGCCTTTCGGATGAGGGCGTCCGTTTTGGTATCCACCGCCGAAGTGGAATCGTCTAAAATGAGGATCTTGGGCTTTTTGAGCAGGGCGCGGGCGATGCAAAGCCGCTGTTTCTGCCCGCCCGACACGTTGGTGCCCCCCTGTTCGATATACGTATCGTATTTATCGGGGAACCCTTGGATAAATTCGTCCGCCTGCGCGAGCTTGCACGCGCGCACGATCTCCTCGTCCGTGGCGTCGGCGTCGCCCCAGCGGAGATTTTTCTTGATGGTGCCCGAAAAGAGCACGTTCTTCTGCAAAACGACCGAAACGGCGTTGCGGAGCGATTCGAGGTCGTATTCGCGCACGTCCCTGCCGCCCACCTTCACCGACCCCTCGCTCACGTCGTACAGCCGCGGGATGAGGTTGCCGAGGGTGGTTTTGGAACTGCCCGTGGAGCCTAAAATGCCCACCGTTTCGCCCGGGCGGATGACGAGATCGATGTTTTTGAGCGCGAATTTTTCCGCCGTTTCGGAATATTTGAAACTCACGTTTTCAAACACGATGCCGCCGTCCTTCACCTCGGTAACGGCGTTTTCGGGGCTGGTGAGCGAACTCTTTTCGTCGAGCACTTCCACGATGCGCTCCGCGCTCGTTCTGCCGATGGTGATCATCACGAGCACCATGGAGAACATCATCAGCGAGGAAAGGATCTGCGCCGCATAGACGATCAGGCTCGAAAGGGTTGCCGAACTGATCAGCTCTCCCCCGCTCTGCACGCTGACGAGCGAGCCGAGGAAGCAGATCATTAAAATGGCGAACCACATGCAAAGCTGCATCGCGGGCGTGTTGAGCGCCACGATCTTCTCCGCGCGGGTGAAGTCCCTGCGCACGTCTTCCGCGGTGCGTTCGAACTTTTTCTTTTCGTATTCTTCGCGCACGTAGGATTTCACGACGCGGATGCCCTTGATGTTTTCCTGCACGGATTCGTTCATCGCGTCGTATTTTTTGAACACCTTGTCGAAAATGGGATTGACCTTGAACACCACGAAAACGAGGATGCCGCCTAACACGGGCACGAGCGCGAGGAAGACCCACGCGAGCGTGGCGTTGAGTGCGAACGCCATCACGAGGGAGAAGATGAGCATCACGGGCGAGCGGAACGCCACCCGCACGAGCATCATGAACGCCATCTGCACGTTGGAAACGTCGGTCGTCATCCTCGTCACCAGCCCGGAAGTGGAAAACTTATCGATGTTCGCGAAGGAAAAATCCTGCACCGCGTAGTATAAGTCCTGCCTTAAATTGCGGGCAAACCCTGCGGACGCCGTGGCGGCGAACTTTCCCGAAAGCACCCCGAAAAGGAGCGCGAGGAAGGAAAGCGCCAGCAGAATGCCGCCGTAGGTTAAAATGTTTCCGATGGAGTTATCCGCCTGGATCTTTTCCAGCATGTACACCATGTAAAGCGGCAGAATACACTCCATCGCCACTTCCAGCGTCACGAAAACGGGCGCGAGAACGGTTTGCTTTTTATACTGCCGTATGCTTTTTGCCAATTTTTTTACCATATCTACCTGTCCTTTTGTTCGTCCTCTGCCCGGAATTCTTCTTTTAAGTTTTCCGAAAAGCGCGCGATATAACTGTCGAACGCGGCGAGCTCCTCTTCCGAAAAGCCGTTCGTGAGCCGTTTTTCAAAACGACTCACCTCTTCTTCCATCTCTTCGTGCAGCGCGATCGCCTTTTGGGTGAGCACGATCTTTTTAAGGCGCGCGTCGTAAGAAACGGGGATGCGCTCGATATACCCCGCCGCCTCCATGTGCTGCAAAAAAGCGGTGGCGGTGGAACGGCGGATGCGGAACGCCGCCTCCACGTCTTTCTGAAACACGTCGCTTTCGCGGCGGCGGAACAGAAATTGCAGAATCCAGCCGTTCATTCCCGTGAGCGCGCCGCCGCTGTGTTTCGCCACAAACGCGTCCATGCTCCGATCGATCCTCTTCGCCAACTCTTTCACTTCAAATCCTACGGGCAGTTTTCTCATCTTTTTCCTCCGGATTGCCAGATAGTTCGCTTTCCTAACAGTTCGCTGTGCTAACATTATACGGAAACAAAAAAGAATTGTCAACTTTTTGCGCGCGCTTTTTCCTTTCGTTTCAAAAAATTTTACGGTTTTACGGAAAGGTTGCTTTCCTCGGGAAAATCGGCTATAATGAAAGTATGGAATTTACGGGGAAGGTTTACGAAAACAAAAGCATGACCGAAAAGACGGCGCGCGAACAGGAATTTACCGACTGCGTTTTTAAAAACTGCAAGTTCCGGGAAACGCAGTTCGTCCTCTGCCGCTTCGAGGGGTGCACGTTTGAAAAATGCGCCTTCGTGAACGTGAAATTTTCGCACAGCCTGATGTTCTCCTCTTCCTTTCAAGGCTGTTCTTTCGTGAATTTTTCCTTCGCGCCGCTCTCGCGCGGCTACGGCGCAGCAAAACTGACCGCGCCCTTTTCAAAGGCTACGGGCTGTTTTTTCAAATACGTTTCCTTCGCGGGGTTCGACCTCAAAAAGATGAATTTTTCTTCCTCCGCCTTTTCGGAAAGCGATTTTAACGACTGCGACCTGAAAGCCGCCCTCTTTTGCGGGTGCGATTTCAAAAATTCCTCCTTTTCCGCGTGCAATCTCGCGGGGGCGGATTTTGAAAACGCGCAGGGATTCGACATAGACGCCAAAAGCTGCAATCTGAAAAACGCGAAATTTTCGCAGGTGCAGGCGGCGCGCATTTTGCTTTCGCTGGGCGTGAAACTGGTGTGAACGCCCCCGCCGCCCGCGCCCGATACAACAATAAAATAAGCGCTAAAATACAATAAGCGCCCCGAAAGCAAAAAGGCTTTCGGGGCGCCGTTTTTTTCGTTTTTTCGGCTT
>CALVZR010000061.1 GCA_944372565.1 uncultured Clostridia bacterium
GAAATTACACGTTCGAGGAGGACGGCACCTATCGGCTCACCGTTTCCTTCACCGACTTTTTGGGGAGAACGGATGAAACCGTTTACGAAATCTCCGTTACGATCAGCGATTCGCCCGTCGTTTCCGAAGTGAACCTTTACGGCGTGATGATCGACGGCAAGGAATACATCCTGCCCGACTTTAAGGCGATCGATTATTCCGAAGGGAGCGCGGCGGAGCCCGAAAAACGCATCGAAGTGCATTACGGCGGCAACGTGCAGACCCTCGGCGCGGACAGGAAATTCGTGCCTTCCGTGGAAAACCACGGCGATAAGATCACGGTGTATTACATCGCCGAAAACGCCGCGGGGAAAGAAACCTCCCTGCCGTATGAAATCGCCGTAGTCAAACCCGAAAACGAACTCGGTCAGCTCGACCTTTCCAAATACTTCTATACGGAAGGCGTTTCGGGCACGGAGATCACCTCCGAATATATCGAGTACAGAACGGCGGAAGAGGGCGCGCGGCTGGTGTTCGCCAATCCCGTGATCGCGAACAATCTCAATCTGGAATTTTACGTGCCCGCGGCTTACAACGCGTTCGGCGGGTTCTCGGTAACGCTCACCGACAGCGAGGATCCTTCCGTTTCGGTCACCTTCTCGGTATATAAGGGCGTTGCGGGCACGAACACGAGTTTTTTCTCCTGCGGGAACGACCGGGTGCAGATCGCGGGCAACTTCTACGACAGAACGACATACGGCTTTACGATCTCGTTCAGCAACAACAGCCTGTATTTTCTGGACGGGAACGCCAATTCCTCGCTCGATAAGCCGCTCGTTACGGACGGCGGCGAACCCTTTGCGGGCTTCCCCGGCCAGAAAGTTTATTTGAGCGTGAACCTGTTCGGCGTGACGGGGGAGAGCGCGCTCCGCGTGGTGCGCGTGGGCAACCAGTATTTTTCAAGCCTGACGAGCGACCGCATCGCGCCGCAGCTGCAGCTGTCCGGCTCCATCGCCACCACTGCCGACATCGGCGAGCCCTACACGGCGCCCGCCGCCGTCGCGGCGGACGTGCTCGATCCGGACGCGACCATTTCGCTCACCGTGCGCAAGGGGTCGGAAACTCTGTACGAAGGTCCGATAGACCAACCCTATACCTTCACCCCGACGGCGTACGGCACCTACAATTTCACCTATACGGCGAGCGCGGGCGGAAGGGAGAGAACGGTAAATTATCTCGTGAACGTGAAAGACAAAGTCCCGCCCGAACTCTCCTTGAACGGCGAAGTGCCGAAAACGGGTACGGTCGGCACGGAAATCGCCCTGCCCTCCGCCTCGGCAGCGGATAACGACGCCGAGGGGATGCGCATCTGGATTTTCGTCACGGAGCCCAAGGGCAAGATGTACGCGCTCGGCGAAGGCGTTTCGGCATTCACGCCGGACAGCGCGGGAACGTGGCTCGTCACCTATTATGCGGAAGACGAATACGCAAACTACGCCTCTTTAAAATACGAGATAGAAGTTTCCTGACGGAGGAGAAAAAAAATGAAAAGATTTTTACGGATCGCCGCTATCCTGCTTACGGGCGTGTTCGCCTTCGCCGCAGGCTGTAACAAAGACAAGGAAAAGGAGAACGAAGGGGAGGAGCAGATCCAATATGCATCCGCCTATCTCCTGAAAGACGGGGCGTCGCCCTACCGCATCGTCATCCCGCAGGACGCCTCTTCGGTCATCCGCACGGCGGCGAACGAACTGCAGTCCTTCTTTCTGGAAGCGACGGGCGTCACCCTGCCCGTGCAGACGGACAGCGGGCTTTCCTTCGATGAAAACGCATACGTCCTCTCGGTCGGAGATACGGAAATTTTCCGCGGGAGCGGCGTGCAGGCGGATTACGAAACGCTCGGCAGCGACGGGCTGCGCCTCGTGACCAAGGGAAACGCCGTCATCATGGCGGGCTACGGGGAAAACGGCGCGATGTACGCGATGTACGAGTTTTTGGAGCGCTCTTTCGGGCTGGAAGTGTATGCGGAAGACGAGTATTTTATCGATACGAGCAGGGAAGATAACCGCCTCATTCTCTTCGACGTGACCGAACGCCCCGCGTTCGACCGCCGTTCCGTGGGGCTGTATCCGTACAGCGTGAACGCCACCTTCCGCAACCGCATGCGGCAGCAGCGTTACGACGACGGCTGGATCTATTGGAGCCATTCGCACTTCAAGATCATGCCCAAGGAAACCTATTACGATGCGCATAAGGATTGGTACAGTCCGGACGGCACGCAGCTTTGCCTCACCAACGACGAGATGCGCGCGGAGTTCACGAAAAACGTCATTCAGCTCGTCGCCGATCATCCCGACTGCGGTTATATCATGCTCGGGCAGGAGGACGTGAACACCTTCTGTACCTGCGATACGTGCACAAAAGAAGCGGCGATTTATAAAAACAGCGGCGTGATGATGCGTTTTGTCAATCAGGTGGCGGACGACGTGCAGGCGTATATCGACGAAAACGAACCGGGCAGAAAATTCACCCTGTGCACCTTCGGCTATCATCAGACGCAGACCGCGCC
>CALVZR010000062.1 GCA_944372565.1 uncultured Clostridia bacterium
AAATTCCTCCAACCGCGAATTGCAGCTTTCGCAGGCGGAATATCTCAAAATGATCCTGCTCGGCGAATGCACCCGCCCGCAGATTCAGAAATATATGCGGAAATTTTCGGTGCCGCAGCTGCCCGTTTACGTGCTCGTCGTTTCCAACAAGGAAAACAAAAACGCGGAGATCTTGAACGTGCTCAACAACTTTTCCACAAACGCCTCGGACGTGGCGGCGGAAATGGAGGAGGGCGTGGCGGTTTTCGTGAAATTCATCGACGAGGCGAGCGATAACGAATATCAGTCCGCCGCGGAATACGCGGGGTTTATGCAGCAGTCCATTTTCGAGGAAACGGGCGTAAGGGTGAGCATCGCCGTGGGCGGCACCGTTTCCACCCTGGCGGAGGCGAACACCTCCTATCAGCAGGCGATGACCACGCTGCGTATGAGCACGGCGATGAATTCCAAGGGCGAAGTGCATACGTTCAAGGAATTTCTGCTCGTCAAGATGCTCGAAGACATTCCCAAGTTCAAGCTGAACGAATATTTGGAGATCCTGCTGGACGGCGACGCGAAGAGCATCTTTTCCGACCCCGAAATGACCAACACGGCGGAGGAATTTTTGGAAAACTCCCTCAACGTGAGCGAAACTTCGCGGAAATTATACCTGCACCGCAACACGCTGATGTACCGGCTCGATAAAATCGAACGTTCCACGGGGCTGAACATCCGCCGCTTTTCGGACGCGGTAACCTTCCGCCTGATTACATACCTTTACAGGCTGCTCAAATGAACGGGCGCGGGAGATTTTTATGAAAGACAAGGCAAAAGTTTTCAAAACGGTGATGTTTTCGGCGCTGGGAGTTCTTCTCGCTGCGCTGATTTTTTTCTGCGGATATTTCACGTTTTATCTCACGCTGAGCGACGAGGATAAATATATGCTCTGGGCGCTCGATATGATCGGCGATCATTATATGATGTACGACGAGGAAACGGGCGAACTCGTGGAATACACCCCCGAAGATTACGTGAAGGCGCTCGCCGCGGGGCTGGGGCTGGACGATTATTCCCTGTTTTACACGGCGGCGGAATATTCGGACGTCGTTGCCACCAGCCGGGGCAATCAGTACGGCGTGGGCGTTTCCTTCCTGCAAGGGGAAACGGGCACGAAGATCTACGCGGTAACGGGCAATTCCCCCGCAGACCGCGCGGGCGTGAAAGCGGGCGGCGAGATCACCGCGGTGGAGATCGGCGGCACAAAAACGCAAACGCCCTCCTACGAGGCGTTTGCGGCGGCGATTGCCGATCTTGCGGAAGGGGAAAATTTCACCCTGTACGTCGATTACGGCGCGGGGGAGATCGCTTACGAAGTGAAAAAAGAGCGGTTCAAGCAAAGTTACGTGCGCTATGCGGACAGCGGAACGGGGCTTTTGTTCCGCGGGGAAAACGGCGAAACGCCGCAAGCGACGGAAGTTGCGGGGGAAAAACTGGAATTTCTGCCCGAAGATACGGGATATATCCGCTATTCTTCCTTTATGTACACTTCCGCGGAGCAGTTTGAAACGGCGCTTTCCTTCCTGCTCGGCAGGGGACGGAGCAAACTCATCCTGGATCTCCGCGGCAACGGCGGCGGCTATATGGACGTTTTAACCGAAATGGCGTCCTTTTTCATCGATAACGGCAAGGAAAAAAACACCGTGGCGATCGCGCGGGCGAAAACGGGAAAAGAACAGGTGTTCTCCACTCCGGAAAACAACGCCGTTTCCCTGCGGGAAGTGGTGGTGCTCGCGGACAGCGGCTCTGCGTCCGCGTCCGAATGCCTCATCGGCGCGCTGCTTTTCTACGGCGTGATCGACGACGCGCATCTGGTGCTCACCGAGGAAAACGGCAGGGCGGCAACCTTCGGCAAGGGCATTATGCAGACAACGTACGTCAACCCCTCCTTCGGCGGCGCGCTCAAACTGACCACCGCGTACATCTATTGGCCGGACGGCGAAACGTGCATCCACGGCAAGGGGATTCAGACGGCGGAAGTGCAAAACCGCGTGCCCTCGCAGGCGGAAGGGGACGCGCAGCTCCTCCGCGCCGCGGAAATTTTGTCGTGAAACGGGGCGTTTGAAGGCGGAGCGCGGCGGGGAAGGCCGGCTTTTCCGCGGTAAACGAATATGCGGGGCGCAAACGCCGTTTAGCGGCGTTTGCTTAAAGAGGAGAAAGAGGGCGCCGCCCTCTTTTTTTGTTTTTTATTCCGTTTTCGCCGCGGTCATTTCTGCTGCCGCTTTCGCCGTTTTTTCGATCAGGCGGATGTTTCCGCCTTTTTTTTGGAAAAATCGTTTGACAAAAAGAAATCTATATGATATTATTTTGATATCAAAGAATCCGCAAGGAGGAAAAATTATGCAGGAAAAGATTCTCAAAGGAAAAAAACACGGTATGCTGGTGCTGCTCGTCGCGCTGCTTTTGTATATCGCGGCGATTGCCGGCGTCATTGCGGGCGGCGTGATCGGGGAACCCGTTCTCGCGGCCATCTGCGCGGTATATCTGTGCGTGGGCGTTCTCCCGTTTATGGGGCTGAAAGTCATCCGCCCGCAGGAAGCGCTGGTGCTCACGCTCTTCGGCAAATACGTCGGCACGCTCAAAGAGGAGGGATTTTACTACGTCAATCCCTTCTGCACGGCGGTCAACCCCGCGGCGAAAACCAAACTCAACCAGAGCGGCGACGTGAACGGCGCATTGACGGGCGAGCAGAAAGCCGCGCAGGCGGAAGCTCCCGACAGGCGCATTTCCTTGAAGATCATGACGCTCAACAACAACCGCCAGAAGATCAACGACTGCCTCGGCACGCCCGTGGAGATCGGCATCGCGGTGATGTGGCGGGTGGTGGACACGGCGAAAGCGGTGTTCAACGTGGATAATTACAAGGAATATCTTTCCCTGCAATGCGACAGCGCGCTGCGCAACATCGTGCGCATTTATCCCTACGACGTGGCGCCCAACGTGGACACCACGGGGGACGGCATCGCGGACGAGGGCAGCCTGCGCGGATCGAGCGAAGTGGTGGCGTCCCGCATCAAGGCGGAAATTCAGAGCCGCGTGGAAGATGCGGGGCTGGAAATTCTGGAAGCGCGGATCACCTATCTCGCATACGCGCCCGAAATCGCCGCGGCGATGTTGCAGCGGCAGCAGGCTTCCGCCGTCGTGGACGCGCGCAAGATGATCGTGGACGGCGCGGTGGGCATGGTGGAGATGGCGCTCGAACGGCTGGGCGAAAAGAAGGTGGTGGAGCTCGACGAGGAGCGCAAGGCGGCGATGGTATCCAACCTGCTCGTGGTGCTCTGCGGCAACCGCGACGCGCAGCCCGTGGTCAATTCGGGAAGTTTGTATTGAGATGAACGAAGAGAAAAAGCAGGTGCCGCTCCGCCTGTCGCCTAAACTGTATGCCGCCATCGCCGCGTGGGCGGAGGACGATTTCCGTTCGGTGAACGGGCAGATCGAATATCTCCTTTCCGAATGCGTGCGCCAGCGGAAGAAAAACGGCAAATACGTGGGGGAAGAAATCGACGTGCCCCCCGAACTCGACGTATAGACGATTCAACCCGCCCCCGAAGGTCCGCGCGGACCTTCGGGGGAATTTTTATCGTTTTCGCCTTTTCAAATCGCGAAGGGGATGCTATAATAAAGATATGGAAAGAGAAAAAGTCCCGCCGTAGCTTGTGAAACAGTGCGCCGTCGAGGCAGGAACGACCGATGCGTATATCCCCGAGAATATCCCCGCCGAGGCGGAGGCGGTGCGCGCGCGGGGCG
>CALVZR010000063.1 GCA_944372565.1 uncultured Clostridia bacterium
GGGGTGGGGGACGGGGGGAAGGGGGGGAGGAGGAGGTTGCGGGTGGGGGTCAGTGCTTGCGGCGGGGGCAGGGGGCGGGGGGGGGGGGAGGTGGTCCGGCTGGGGTACGGGGTCGCCGCCGCGAAGGAAGAGAACGAGAAGGCGGCGGAGGACATCGCGAACAAGGAAGCGATCATCGAAAAGATCAAGCAGGACGCCGAAAAGGTGGCGCTTTCCGAAGAGGAACAGCGCTACGTGAGCGAACTGAGAGCGCGTATCGACGAGGTGGAACAGAGCAAGGAAACCCTGCGCGAGAGCCAGGGGCGCGCGGACGAAAAAAAGGCGCAGATCGCGGAGGAGCTCAGCAAGCTCGCAGACCGCCGCCACAACGAGGAACTCGCGCTCGCGAAGATAGACAGCGACATCGAATATTACAGCCAGCGCATTTCCGAAGAATACGGCGAAACGTACGAAACCGCCCTCCGCTACCGGGAGGAGGGGTACGACGCGCGCGAGGGCGAGCAGGAGATTACCAGACGCAAACGCAGGATCGGCGCGCTCGGTTCCATCAACCCCAACGCCATAGACGATTACGCCGCGGTGAAAGAGCGCTACGACGAGATGTACGTGCAGAAAGAAGACCTCACCAAGGCGGAAGACGACATCGTGAAGGCGATCGAAACGCTGAAAAAGGAAATGCTTTCGCAGTTCAACGAAGGGTTCAACAAGATCAACGAGAACTTTATGCGCATCTTCAAAGAACTCTTCGGCGGCGGGCGGGCGATGCTCGAACTCGACTACGAAAACGCGGAAGATCAGCTGGAGGCGGGCGTGAACATCGTGGCGGAGCCGCCGGGAAAGAAATTGCAGAAACTTTCGCTTTTAAGCGGCGGCGAGCAGGCGCTCACGGCAATCGCCATCCTGTTTTCCATCCTGCGGCTCAGACCCATGCCGTTCTGCGTGCTGGACGAAATCGAGGCGGCGCTCGACGAGGCGAACGTGGACCGTTTCGCGCGGTATCTCAAAAAGTTTTCCGACGAAACGCAGTTCATCGTCATCACGCACAGAAAGCCGACCATGGAACTTGCGGACGCGCTCTTCGGCGTGACCATGCAGGAAAAGGGCGTTTCCAAACTCGTATCGGTAAAACTGAGCGATATCGAGGAAGTGGAAGCGGGTTGAAAAAAGGAA
This sequence comes from uncultured Clostridia bacterium, assembly GCA_944372565.1. Taxonomy (GTDB): domain Bacteria; phylum Bacillota; class Clostridia; order Christensenellales; family Borkfalkiaceae; genus UMGS775. The sequence continues at coordinate 1,171 of CALVZR010000063.1, forward strand.
AGACAGAGGATTATGGGATTTTTTTCTAAAATAAAGGAAGCGCTGAAAAAGACCAAAAATTCGCTCGCGGCAAAGCTGACCGATCTGTTTTCCAAAAACAAACTGGGCGACGAATTTTACGAGGAACTCGAAGAGATCCTCATTTCATCCGACGTGAGCGTGCGCACCGCGGAGGACATCGTGGAGGAAATCAAGGAGCGCGCCATCGGGGAACGCTGCCGCGATAAAGAATACGTGATCGCCCTCTTAAAAGAGGCGCTTTACGATAAGCTGACGATCGCCGACCCGCTGGAAATCGAAACGCCCGCGGTGCTGATGATCGTGGGGGTGAACGGCGTGGGCAAAACGACCACCATCGGCAAACTCGCAAACCTCTTCGTGAAGGACGATCTCACGGTAACGCTGGCGGCGGCGGATACCTTCCGCGCGGCGGCGAGCGAACAGCTCGCGGTGTGGGGAGAACGGGCGAAAGTGCGCGTGGTCAAGCACGCCGAGGGGGCGGACCCCTCCGCCGTGGTGTACGACGCGGTGAACTCTGCCAAGGCGAAGGAAACGGATATCCTCATCATCGACACGGCGGGCAGGCTGCACGTGAAAGCCAATTTAATGGAAGAGCTGAAAAAGATGGACCGCGTTGTCAACCGCGAATACCCGGAAGCCAATTTTTATAAACTCATCGTGCTGGACGCCTCCACGGGGCAGAACGCCTACAATCAGGTGGCGGCGTTTAAGGACGACGTGGGGCTGGACGGCATCATCCTCACCAAGCTGGACGGCACCGCGAAGGGCGGTTTCGTCGTGTCGCTCTGCGGAGAGCTGGAAGTGCCCGTGTGCTATGTGGGCACGGGCGAAAAGTTAGACGACATCGAGGTGTTCGACGCGGAAGAATTCGTGGAAGGCCTCTTTGAATAGCGCACGCGAGGGGGCAAAGATGGAAAAGAGCGAAAACACACAAGTCGTCGCAACGCGTTCGCATTGGGTGATCGGCGGAGTCGTCCTATCGGCAGCTATGCTGCCGCTTTGTATCGTTGCGGCGATATTTTTTCGGGAAGCGGGCGACAGAATTATGTTCGGTGCGGCGTTTGTTTTGTTTTTCGCCGCGATGATTTACTATCTTTACCTTGCCTGCACGTTGCCGAAAATCATGATCGCATATAAAAAAGGAAAATTTTATTTTCATCCGACAAAAAAACAGACGGTTATTTTGCCGCCGGAGGAAGTCGGAGAAGTGCGGAGAAACCATCACACCGGCGCAGATTGGCGGATCTATGCGCGCCCTTCTGGAAAACTCATCGTAGATCTGAAAGGAAAACCTACGGTGTTCCGGTTTGTGGCAAACCTCGAATATTCAGAGAAGAGGATCGAAAAAATCAGACAGGAACGGCGCGAAGAACTGCTGCGCGCCGAACTTGCGGAAAAAGAGAAAACAAAAGAATGAGAAAAACGCGGAAAAGAATTTCCGCGTTTTTTCGGGAGTTAAATATGGCAACGGCTTTGCTCATCGTCATTTTCATCGCCTTTATCGGGCTGGGCGTGCCCGATTCCCTGTTCGGCACGGCATGCCCCGCGATATACGCCGGAGTCGGCGTGCCCGTTTCGTGGGCGAATTTCGTTACGGTGCCCATTTCCGCCTGCACCGTTTTTTCCAGCCTGATGAGCGCCCGCCTCGTGAAAAAATTCGGCACGGGCGTCGTTACCGCGGCGAGCACCGTGCTCACCGCGCTCGCCCTGCTCGGCTTTTCCCTTTCGGGAAGTTTTGCATTTCTTTGCGTGTGCGCCCTTCCGCTCGGTCTGGGCGCGGGCGCGATCGATACCGCCCTCAACAACTACGTCGCCACCCACTACAAGGCTTCGCACATGAATTTTCTGCACTGCTTTTACGGGGTGGGCGTTTCGCTGAGTCCCTTTCTGATGTCCCTCGCCCTTTCGGACAACGCCGATTGGCACCGCGGCTACTTTATCGTGTTTTTCGTGCAGGCGGGGATCGCCGCGCTCACCCTTATCACCCTGCCGCTGTGGTATAAAGTGAAGGGCGAAAAGGCGGAAGAAGAGAAAAAATTTTCCTCCGCGGGGCTGAAACAGGTCGTGAAGATCCCCGCCCTCCGCCGCATGTGGATCGTGTTTTTCGCCGCGTGCGCCGCGGAATATACCTGCGGTTCGTGGGGAAGCACTTTTTTGGTGGAGAGCAGGGGGCTTTCGGTGGATTCCGCCGCGCTCGCCGTCACCTTTTACTATGCGGGGCTGGCGCTCGGCAGGTTCGTTTCGGGGCTGGTTTCTGGCAGGGTGAAGAGCGAAAAACTCGTGTGGACGGGGCAGTTCATCCTGCTCGCCGCCGTTTTGTGCGCCCTCGTGCCGAACGCCGTCGCGGCGCAGGTCGCCCTCTTTTTCGCGGGGTTCGGCATCGGCCCCGTTTTTCCGAACCTCATCCACCTCACGCCCGCAAATTTCGGCGAGGAGAATTCGCAGGCGGCGATGAGCACGCAGATGGCGGCGTCTTACGTCGGCATCATGCTCATGCCTTCGGTGTTCGGCCTGCTCGCGGACGCTTTCGGGGCGAAGTGGTTCCCCGTATATGTGCTCGCCCTCGCGCTCATCATGATTTTTTTCCACTTTTCCGTTTCCCGCGCGTTAAAACGGGCGAAAACGCTTGACAGCGGGGAGAAAAAAGTGTAAACTTACAAAGTGTAAAGCGAAAATGCTTTACACTTGTTTTTTGCGGACGGGGTCCGCGGGGCGGGGCATGGCGAAAGAACTTTATATAGCGGAACTTTACGAGCAGTATAAAGATTTGCTCACGCCGCACAGAAAGACGCTCGTTTACGAGTATTATATCCTCGATCTGTCTTTGGGGGAGATCGCCGAGCGCGCGGGCGTTACGCGGCAGAGCGTGAACGACGGCCTGCAAAAGGCGAAGGAACAGCTCATCGGGCTGGAAAACGCCCTGCACCTCGCGAAAAAGGCGGCGGCGATAAACGCGTTCGGGGAAAAACTGAAAGAAAAGGACGGCGCGCTGTACGCTGAATTTTCGGAAATATTCAAGGATTAACATGGCGCAGTTTGCAAGTTTAAGCGAAAAACTCAATCATATCTTTTCCAAGCTGACCAAGCGCGGCAGGCTTACCGAACTGGAAATCAAAACCGCGATGCGGGAAGTGCGCATCGCCCTTCTGGAGGCGGACGTAAACCTGAAAGTCGCCAAGGATTTCATCAACAAGGTGAGCGAAAAGGCGGTGGGGCAGGAAATTTTGAAGAGCCTCAACCCCACGCAGCAGGTGATCAAGATTGTCAACGAGGAGCTGATCGCCCTGATGGGCAGCGCCAATTCCAAGCTGGAAGTGGCGAGCAAGCCGCCCACGATCATTATGATGTGCGGTTTGCAGGGCGCGGGCAAAACGACGTTCTGCGGAAAACTCGCCATGCACCTCAAAAAGCAGGGCAAAAAGCCGCTGCTCGTCGCGTGCGACGTCTATCGCCCCGCGGCGATCACCCAGCTGAAAGTGGTGGGGGAAAAGGTCGGCGCGGAAGTGTTTGAAAAGGGGCAGGGGAACCCCGTGAAGATCGCCCGCGAGGGCGTGAAACACGCGCAGAGTTACGGGTTCGACACCGTGATCATCGATACGGCAGGCCGTTTGCAGATCGACGAAGACCTTATGCGCGAGCTGGAGGACATCAAAAAAGAAGTTTCCCCCACGGAAATCCTCCTCACCGTGGACGCGATGACGGGGCAGATCGCCGTGGACGTGGCGGATACCTTCAACAAGCGGTTGGAAGTTACGGGGCTGATCCTCACCAAGCTCGACGGGGATACCCGCGGCGGCGCCACGCTTTCCATCCGCGCGGTTACGGGAAAACCCGTGAAATTCTGCGGCACGGGGGAAAAGCTGGGCGATATCGAGCCGTTTTATCCCGACCGTATGGCGAGCCGCATCCTCGGCATGGGCGACGTGCTCACCCTCATCGAAAAGGCGGAATCCGCCATTTCCGAAGAGCAGGCGAAGAAGATGGAGAAGAAATTCCGCGAAAACGCCTTCACTTTGGAAGATTATCTCGTGCAGTTCGACGCGATGAAGAAGATGGGCGGGCTGAAAGGCGTGCTCGCGATGATGCCGGGCAATAAGATGAAGATCAACGAGGCGGATATAGACGAGAGCCGGGTGGAGCGCGTGAAGGCGATCATCCGCTCGATGACGCCCAAAGAAAGAAGGGATCCGGGCATTTTGAACTATTCGCGCAAAAACAGGATTGCGGCGGGTTCGGGAACCTCGGTGCAGGAGATCAACAAACTGCTCAAACAGTTCGAGCAGACAAAGCAGATGATGAAGCAGATGAAGAACAACAAGATGTTCCGCTTCTGATAAAATCGATAAAAAAACCATAGAAAGGAGAAACAGAACAATGGCAGTAAAAATGAGACTGACGAGAATGGGCGACAAGAAGAGCCCGTTTTACCGCATCGTCGTAACGGACAGCAGGAACGCGCGCGACGGCGCGTATATCGACAAAGTGGGTCACTACAACCCCACGGCGAACCCTGCGGAGATCGTCATCGACGCGGAGAAGGCGAAAGACTGGCTTTCCAAGGGCGTGCAGCCTACCGAAACGGTGAAATCGCTGCTCGTTCACGAGGGCGTGATCGAAAAGCCGACCAAACTTTCCGCACCCCGCACCAAAACGAGAAAGGCAAAGAAATAATGCCGAGGGGGAAAGGGAATGCTTGAATTAGTGAAGTATATCGTCAACCAGTTCGCCGAAAAGCCGGACGAAGTCGAATACGACGTGAAGGAAAACGACCGCGGAACGGAGATCACGGTTATCCTTTCGGATTCGGATATGGGCAAGGTGATCGGCAGACAGGGGAAGATCGCGAAGGCGATGCGCACCATCGTGAAGGCCGCCGGCGCGAAAGAGAATAAAAAGTACAGCGTGGAAATCAAGGAAAGAGAACAGGCGTAAATGAAAGAAAGGCTGATCGTCGGCGAGGTTCTCAAACCGCAGGGCATCGCGGGGGGGCTGAAAGTGCGCCCCTACGTGGACGACGTGCGGCGTTTCGGACAGCTGAAAAGGGTTTATGCGGAGGATACCGCCTATAAGGTCGTGAAGGCGCAGATCGGCGCGGACGCGGTGATCTTATATCTCGCGGGCGTTGCGGACAGGAACGCGGCGGAGCTTTTCCGCGGCAAGTTTCTCGAAGTGGACCGCGAGGACGCCGCCCCCCTCGAAGAGGGCAGGTATTACATCGCAGACGTGCTCGGCTGCCGCGCCGTAACGGACGAGGGCGAAGAACTCGGCACGGTGGAGGACATCCAAAGTAAGCCCTATGCGGACGTTTACACGCTGAAAACCGCAGACGGAAAGCGCATCGTGTTCCCGCTTTTGAAGGACGTTTTGCAGAGCATCGACGTGAAAGAAGGCGTTTTAACGGTGCGCGCAAAGCGTTTTTCGGAGGTCGCGCTCTATGAAAATTGATATATTGACGCTCTTTCCCGAAATGTTCGTTCCCTTGCGGGAAAGCATTATCGGGCGGGCAGTCGAGCAGAAAAAGATAGAAATAAATCTCGTAAACATACGGGATTTTTCTATTGATAAGCATAAGAAGACGGACGATTACCCCTTCGGCGGCGGCGCGGGTATGGTGATGACGCCCCAGCCCCTTTCCGACGCCATCGAACACGTGGATAAAGAGCATTCCGCGCGGCGCGTTTACCTTTCCCCCAAGGGGCAGACCTTTTCGCAGAAGATGCTGCCGCGGCTGGAAAGTTACGGGCATCTGGTGCTCATCTGCGGGCACTACGAGGGGATAGACCAGCGCGTGATCGACCTTTATGTGGACGAGGAAATCTCCCTCGGCGATTTCGTGCTGACGGGGGGCGAACTGCCCGCGATGGTGGTTGCGGACTGCCTCGCGCGCTTTCAGGGGGGCGTTTTGAGCGAAGGCTCCCTTTCGGACGAGAGTTTTACGGGCGGACTTTTAGAATACCCGCACTATACCCGTCCGCAGGTGTTCAAAGGGCTTGCCGTTCCCGAAGTGCTGGTGAGCGGCGACCACGCGAAAGTGGATAAATGGCGGCGCGAACAGGCGGAAAAATTGACCAAAGAACGCCGCCCCGATCTGTTGGAAGAGAAAAGATGAAAACGATACAGTGGTTTCCCGGGCATATGACCAAAGCCATGCGGATGATGGAGGAAAATCTCCGCCTGGTGGACTGCGCGGCGCTCGTGCTGGACGCGCGCGCGGCGTTCGCGTGCGTCAATCCTTCGCTCGGAAAAATGCTCGCGGCAAAGCCCGCGGTGTACGTGCTCAACAAGTGCGACCTCGTGGAGCGCGCGGACGCGGACAGGCTGGTTTCGCGCTTTGCGGCGGAGGGAAAAACCGCCGTTGCCGTGAACGCCTTCGACAAGCGCTCCGTGGCGCGGCTCAAAGAGAAGATTTTCGCCGCGCTTTCGGAAAAGATGGAAAGATACAGGGCGAAGGGAATGCAAAAGAGCGCGCGCGTGATGGTGGCGGGCATTCCGAACACTGGGAAATCCACCCTCATCAACGCCTTGGCGGGCGAAAAAAAAGCGGTTACGGGCGATAAAGCGGGCGTAACGCGGGGCAAACAGTGGATCAAACTGGGCGATATGGAACTTCTGGATACGCCCGGCACCATGCCGCCGAGTTTTGAAAACCAGACGTACGCAAAGCATCTGGCGTATCTCGGGAGCGTGAACGACGACATCCTCGATTTTGAAGAACTCGCGATGGAATTTCTCGCGGAACTCGCGCAGAGCAAGCCCGCCGTGCTGACGGAAAAATACGGGATAGAGGACGTTTCGGCGGAACCCCTCGCGCTGTTTAATGCGGTGTGCCGCAGGCGGGGATTCCTCTTGCGTGGCGGAGAGTACGATTACGAACGCTGCGCGAAGGCGGTGATGGACGATTTCCGCAAAGGGAGGCTCGGCAGAATCGCCCTGGAATGAGATGGATAAACTGGAATACGAAAGAAAATACCTCGAAATGGGCTGTAAATACGTTGCGGGGGTGGACGAAGTGGGCAGAGGCCCGCTGGCGGGGCCGGTGGTTTGCTGCGCCGTGGTCATGCCCGTGGATCGGCTGATCGACGGCGTGGACGACAGCAAGAAAGTGCCCGAAAAGAAGCGGGAAAAACTCGCGGAGGAGATCCGCGCCCGCGCGGTGAGCTGTTCGGTGGCGGAAGTGCCCGAAAGCGAGATCGACGAGATCAACATCCTGAACGCCGTGAAAAAGTGTATGCAGAAAGCGGTGGAGGGGCTGAGCGTGAAACCGGACGTCGTGCTGGTGGCCGGGCTGGACCTCAAATTCGACTTCCCCGCGGCATACATCGTCGGGGGCGACGCGAAGAGTTATTCCATCGGGGCGGCTTCCATCGTGGCAAAGGTGTACCGGGACGGCCTGATGAAAAAATATGCCGAACAATATCCCGAATACGGGTTTGAAAAGCACAAGGGCTACGGCACGAAACAGCACACGGACGCGGTGCGGGAGTACGGGGCATGTCCGATACACAGAAAAACCTTTATAAGAAAATATACGGAAGAGCGGGAGAACGGCTCGCCGCAAAATACCTGAAACGGCAGGGCTGTAAGATTTTAAAAAAGAACTTCGCCGTGAAGGCGGGGGAGATCGACATCGTCGCGCTCGACGGCGAAACGCTGGTGTTCGTAGAGGTCAAGAGCAGGCAAAGCGATTCTTTCGGCGAACCCGCGGAGGCGGTGGACGCGAAAAAGCGCAAAAAATACGGACTCGTTGCGCGGGCGTACCTGCAAAGGTCGGGGGACGAGGACAGGGAATGCCGTTTCGACGTGATCGAAGTGAAAGACGGCCGCGTAAATCACATTAAAAACGCTTTTTTTATCTGAAAACGCTTGCATTTTGTTTTCGGGTGTGATAGAATAGATAAGACTTCGGGCGGTCCTCTTGCCACGGGCAACGAACGCTTGCAAATTAGGAGGTTAAAAGCTGATGAAAAACGGAATTATCGAAGCGATCGACAAAGAGAGCCTCAAAGAAAACATTCCCGCGTTCAACGTCGGCGATACCGTGAAAGTATCGGTGAAAGTCATCGAAGGATCGAGAGAGAGGATCCAGGCTTTCGAAGGCGTGGTCATCGCGAGGAAGGGCGGCGGTATCGGGGAAACCTTTACCGTGAGGCGCATTTCGTTCGGCGTGGGCGTGGAAAGAACTTTCCCCCTGCATTCGCCGAAAATCGCGGATATCCAGGTCGTGAGAAAAGGTCAGGTAAGGCGCGCGAAGCTGTATTATCTGAGAGGGCTCACGGGCAAGGCTGCGAAGATCAAGGAAATCAGATAACGCAAAAACACAAAAAAACGGATCCGTCCGGCGGGGTCCGTTTTTGATTTTAAACGAAAATCGCCTTTATTCGCGAAATTTACGGGGAAATTTTCGCGAAGGGAAGTTTATAATCTTTACAATTTCCTAAATATGGTATATAATGTTTATGGTTTTTTGGCGCCACGCTCTTTCGGGCGCAGAATACGCAAGGAAAAGGAAGAATGGATAAGGAAAACTTAAAAGAACTCAAACAGCGGTTCAACGAACTTTTCAAAGCCGGCGATCTCGCCGCGGCGGGCGAAGTCGCGGAGGAGATCATGCGCGCGTTCCCCGAATCGGCGAGCGGGTATTATTACGCGCTCGTGGCGGAAACAAAGAACTTCCGCGTGCGCGGGGACGAAAAGAAAACGGAAGAACTCTACGCCCGTTTCTGCGAGCGCGCGGAGAAACCGCTCGCCGAAAAATACGGCGAAAAACTCGCCGCGCTGAACTCCGCGGAAACAAAATCCGCGCCCGCGAAGGCGGAGAAAAAAGCGGCGGGCGCTCCCGCGGCAAAGGGAGCGGAGGCCGTTTCTCCTAAGGGAAAGTTTTTCCTCACGGGGCTGCTGCTCGGCATTTTGTGCGTGCTTTTCGCTGCGGCGTGCGTGCTCTCCTGGGGCACGTTCCGCACCTTTTCGGAGCCCTATTCTTCCTATCAGACGGGGCTTTGGGATCTTGACGGGGAGTCGTATTACGATTCGGTGGTGTATCACCTCACCTTAAATAAAGACGACAGCGAAAACGCCGTGGTGGTGGACAGCATATGGCTCAACCTCGGCGGCACGGACAGGAATACCGATTCTTCCACGGCGAGCGTCACGCTTTCCTCCGCGCAGGGATCGACTTCCACGTTCTCCACGGGGTTCGGCGGCGGTGCGAAAACCGTGCCCAACGTGGATTCTTCGGTTGGCTCCTGGATCAAACTCGCCTCGATGACGAGCACCAGCACGTCGAGAACGTATTATATGCTTTCCACGAAGAACGAACTGCGCTACAACGAAGTGGTGTTCCTCGATAAAAACGGCAAGAAGATAGAGGCGGAAATCTACCTCGCTGGCCCCAACGAAAATCCCGCGGCGGCGCTCGGCGATCTCATCAGGAGCGCGGAATACGAGGGCAGGAAGGCGGAGGCTGCCGCCACGTTGGACGAACAGGCGAAATTCGACGTGTCCGCCGTCGGCGAAAACGGCGTTTACGCTTCGGAAAACTATACGGGCAAACTCACCGAGCGCGAGATCGTAACGCTCGACAGCGCGCTCAACATCCTGAGCGGGGAGAGCGGCTTTACCGACGACACGGCCAACGCCCTGGGGCTGGAACTCATCGCGGCGGGCGTGGCGATATTCGGCGCGAACTCCTTCGGGCTGCGCATCGTGCCTATGCTCTTCACGCTCGGCACGCTCATTTTAATTTATTTCTTCGCGAAAAACCTCTTTTCCTCGCGTTGGGCGGGGCTTGCGGCTTCGCTGTTATACGCCGTAGGCGGCTATGCGCTTTCGGGCGCCACGCTCGGCACCGTGGACGCGATCTTCGTGTTCTTCTGCCTGCTCTCCGCCTTCTTTATGGCGCTGTTTTATCGCAAAGTTGCAAAACAGAAC
>CALVZR010000064.1 GCA_944372565.1 uncultured Clostridia bacterium
TCTTCAAGGGCGTAGGTTTCCCCGAGGATATCGGAAGATTTTACCGCCTGGAGGAATACGAGGGCTACGCCTGGACTTGCCATGGCCGTTACCCGACCAATACGCCCGGCTGGTGGGGCGGTGCGCATCCCTTCGGGTTGCTGGACTTTTCCGTCGTGCACAACGGCGAGATCTCCTCTTACGACGCGAACCGCCGCTATATCGAGATGTTCGGCTATAAATGCACGCTCAAAGCGGATACCGAGGTCATCGCGTAGATCGTCGATTACCTCGTGCGCAAGAAAAAGCTCACCCTGCGGGAAACGGCGCACGTCATCGCGGCGTCGTTCTGGAGCACGATAGAGCAGAAGGGCGAACCCGACCGCACGCAGGAAACGCTTTTGCGGAAGATGTTTCCTTCCCTGCTCGTCACGGGGCCGTTTTCCATCATACTCGGCTATACGGGCGGGCTGATGGCGCTCAACGACAGGCTCAAACTGCGTTCCATGGTGTGCGCGGAGAAGGGCGATCTGGCTTACATCGCGAGCGAGGAGAGCGCGATCCGCGCCATAGAACCCAACCCCGAAAAAATCTATGCTCCCGCGGGCGGCGAGCCGGTACTTTTTGAACTTTACGGAGGCGAGCGCGAATGAAAGAGATGTATATCCCCCCGAAATACGAGGTGCTCCGCGACCAAAGCAAATGCGTTTCCTGCGGCTTATGCGTGAAGGAATGCGCCGAGGGCGTGCATTTCGTCGATGCAAAGACGGGGAAATATCGTACGGACGATCAGAAATGCGTCTACTGCCACCGCTGCGTATGCGTCTGCCCGACGCACGCGCTGCAGATCGCGAGATCGCGCGATACTTATCCCGAAAACGCCAACTGGGACGGGCAGACGGTGAACGAACTCTACCGCCAGGCGCAGACGGGCGGCGTGCTGCTCTCTTCCATGGGCAGCCCCAAGCCGCTGCCCGTGTTCTGGGACAGACTGCTGGTGAACGCTTCGCAGGTGACCAATCCTTCCATAGACCCCCTGCGGGAACCGATGGAAACGCGGCTCTTTCTCGGCAGGCGCACGGCGGAGGCGGTGCGGGACGAAAACGGCCTGCTCAAAGACACGCTCGCGCCCCAGCTCGAACTCAAAGTGCCCGTCCTCTTTGCGGCGATGAGCTACGGTTCGGTGAGTTACAACGTGCACGAGAGCCTCGCCCGCGCGGCGGAAACGCTGGGCACATATTATAATACCGGCGAGGGCGGACTGCACGAAGATTTCTATAAATACGGCAAAAACACCATCGTGCAGGTCGCGAGCGGGCGGTTCGGCGTGTTCCGCGACTATCTGGAAACGGCCGCCGCGGTGGAGATCAAGATGGGGCAGGGCGCGAAACCCGGCATCGGCGGGCACCTTCCCGGGGCGAAGATCACGGAGGACGTGGCGGAGACCCGCATGATCCCCGTCGGCACGGACGCCATTTCCCCCGCGCCGCACCACGATATCTATTCGATCGAGGATCTCCGCCAGCTCGTCTATACCGTCAAGGAGGCGACCGACTACAAAAAGCCCGTGATCGTGAAGATCGCGGCGGTGCACAACTGCGCGGCGATCGCGAGCGGCATCGCGCGGAGCGGGGCGGACGTCATCGCGATAGACGGCTACCGCGGCGGCACGGGGGCGGCGCCCACGCGCATCCGCGACAACGTGGGCATCCCCATCGAGCTCGCGCTCGCCTCGGTCGATACGCGGCTGCGGGAAGAGGGCATCCGCGACAACGTTTCGCTCATTGCGGGCGGTTCCATCCGTTCGAGCAGCGACGTGCTCAAAGCCGTGGCGCTCGGCGCGGACGCGTGCTACATCGGCACGGCGGCGCTCATGGCGCTGGGCTGCCATCTCTGCGGCGCCTGCCAGAGCGGCAGGTGCAACTGGGGAATCGCTACCCAGCGGCCCGACCTCGTGAAACGGCTGGATCCCGAAGAGGGGGCGCGGCGGCTCGTGAACCTCGTAACGGCGTGGAATCTGGAAATACAGGAAATGATGGGCGGCATGGGCATCAACTCCATCGAGGCGCTCCGCGGGAACCGCCTGATGCTGCGCGGCGTGGGGCTGACCGACACCGAGCTTAAGATCCTCGGCGTGCGCTATGCGGGGCAGTCGCTCTGAAAGGAAACGGCATATGGAAAAAATCATAGACGCGGCGGGCATGGGCTTTGCCGAACTCAACCGCCTGGTGAAAACTGCGGCGGAAAAGAAAATCAGAATCGAGCGCTGCCTCGGCCAGCGGTACATCGCCTGCGGGCTGAAAGACAAGGAGATCTTCATCGACGGCACGCCGGGGAACGCGCTGGCGGCGTATCTGGACGGCTGCCGCGTGGAAGTGGCGGGCAGCGTGCAGGACGCCACGGGCGACACCATGAACGCCGGCACGCTGATCGTGCACGGCAGCGCGGGGGACGCCACAGGCTACGCAATGCGGGGCGGGAAGATCTTCATCGAAGGCAACGTGGGATACCGCTGCGGCATCCACATGAAGGCGTTTAAAGAAAACAAGCCCGCCATCGTCATCGGCGGCAGGGCGGGGAGTTTCCTCGGCGAATACCAGGCGGGCGGCGTGATCGTCGTGCTGGGCGAAAGCGGGGACGAAAAACCCGCCGTGGGCAATTTCTGCGGCACGGGCATGCACGGCGGCGAAATTTACCTGCGCAGCGAAAGACTCCCCGCGCTCCTGCCCCCGCAGGTGCGGGCGGAAAAGATCGCCGCCCTTCCCGACGGGGCGGCGGAACTCGTGAAAAGCTGGTGCGCCTTTTTCGGCAGGAAAGCGGAAAAGTATCTCCGCTCGGCGTATTTCCGCCTCACGCCGGACAGCGCCAATCCGTATAAACGGCTTTACACCGTGAACTGAAGGAAAAAAATGACAAAGGTTTACCTCTTCAACGCCGCGGAAAAAGAAAGAGAAAAAGCGGCTGCATATCTCAAAGCCAACGGCTTTCGCGTGTGCGTTCCCTCCGCTTCGGGGGAGGCGGACGGCGTTGCCGCGCTGTTTTTGAAAAAAGAAGAGGAAACAAAGTTCGCGGAAAAACTCTGCCAGGCGGGGCTGGGCGTGGTGGTTCTCGCCGAAAAAAAGACGGCGGCAGCCGCCGAACAAAAACTTGCGGGAACGGGTGTGCTCGTGCTCGCGCGCCCCGTTTCGGGAGCGACGCTCGCCGCCGCCCTGAAACTCGCCGCCGCCGTGGGGGAGCGGCTGCGCGCCCTCGACGAGGAAAACGGCAGGCTGCGCCGCACCATAAGCGATCTCAAACTCATCGACCGCGCCAAGTGCGCCCTCATCCAATATCTCGGCATGAACGAGAAAACGGCGCACCGTTTTATCGAAAAACAGGCGATGGACAGGCGGATTCCGCGGCGGGACGTGGCGCTGGAAATCCTGAAAGCATACGAATCTTAAACGGAGAAAAAAAAGATGCGCGCAAAATTCGTGAAAATGCAGGGAGCGGGGAACGATTATATCTATTTCGATTGTTTGGGGCAAGAGCTCCCCTTGACGGAAGAACAGATCGCCCGCCTTTCCGACAGGCATTTCGGCATCGGAGGGGACGGCGTCGTTCTGATCTGCAAAAGCGGTGCCGCGGACGCGAAGATGCGTATGTTCAACGCGGACGGCAGCGAAGGGAAGATGTGCGGAAACGCCGTGCGGTGCGTGGGCAAATATCTCTACGAGCACGGCAGGGCGAAAAATCTCCTCACCGTGGAAACGAAAAGCGGCATAAAGACCCTGTTTTTCAAAACCGAAGGGGGCGGGGCGGTGAGCGTTACGGTGGATATGGGCGCGGCGGAGTTTGCCCCCGCAAAGATCCCCGTGCTATTGAGCGGAAACGAAATCCTCGACCGTCCCGCGGAGATCGGCGGAAAAACCTACCGCATCAGCTGCGTTTCCATGGGGAACCCGCACTGCGTGGTGTTTGCCGATCCCGATGAAATCGATCTGGAAACGATCGGCCCGCTCTTTGAAAATTCCCCTCTCTTTCCCGAACGGGTGAACGCGGAATTCGTGAAAAAAACCGGGCCGCGCAGTTTGAAAATGCGCGTGTGGGAGCGGGGCAGCGGGGAAACGATGGCGTGCGGCACGGGCGCGTGCGCGGCGGTTGCCGTCGCAACCAAACTCGGCATATTTCCCCTTGGCGAGGAAATCGAGGTTGCGCTCAAAGGCGGGATTCTGCGGATCTGCGCGGGCGACACCGTGAAGCTGACGGGGGGCGCGGAAACGGTATTTTACGGGGAGGTGGAACTATGAAATATATATTCGTAACGGGCGGCGTGGTGTCGGGACTGGGCAAAGGCATCACCGCGGCGAGCCTGGGAAGACTGCTCAAAGCGCGCGGCTACAAGGTGGCTTCGCAAAAACTCGATCCCTATATCAACATCGACCCCGGCACGATGAGCCCCTATCAGCACGGGGAGGTGTTCGTCACCGAGGACGGCGCGGAAACCGACCTCGATTTGGGGCACTACGAGCGCTTTATCGACGAAAACCTCAATCAGTACAGCAACCTCACGACGGGCAAGGTGTATTGGAACGTGCTGAACAAGGAGCGGAACGGCGACTATCTGGGGCAGACCGTGCAGGTTATTCCGCACATCACCAACGAAATCAAGGCGTTTATCTACAACGTGGGCGAAAAGAGCGGGGCGGACGTGGTCATCTGCGAGATCGGCGGCACCATCGGCGACATCGAAAGCCAGCCCTTCATCGAGGCCATCCGCCAGGTTTCCATGGAAGCGGACAGGGAAAACTGCTGTTTTCTCCACGTTACCCTCGTGCCGTATATTTCCGGCTCGTGCGAATTCAAATCCAAACCCACCCAGCACTCCGTGAAGGAATTGCAGGGCATGGGCATCGCGCCGGATATCATCGTCGCGCGGGTGGACGCCCCCCTTCCCGAGGACATCAGAAAGAAGATCGCGATGTTCTGCAACGTGAAGAGCGAGTGCGTCGTCGAAAACCGCACCCTGCCCCTTCTCTACGAGGCGCCCGTGATGCTCGAAGAGGAAAACCTCTCTTCCATCGTGCTGAAAAAGCTCTCCCTGCCCGAAAACGACATCGACCTTTCCGATTGGAAGGAGATGCTCGCGCGGGCGAAAAACTGCGGGCGGGAAGTGAAAATCGCCCTCGTGGGCAAATACGTGCAGCTGCACGACGCCTACCTTTCGGTGGCGGAGGCGCTCGCGCACGCGGGGTATGAAAACGCCGTGAAAATAAAGATCCTCTGGACGGACAGCGAAACGCTCACGGCGGAAAACGCGGCGAAAGTCCTCGGCGGGGCGGACGGCGTTCTGGTGCCCGGCGGCTTCGGCGGGCGGGGGATAGAGGGCAAAATAGAGGCGGTGCGCTACGCCCGCGAAAACGACGTGCCCTTCCTCGGTATCTGCCTCGGCATGCAGGTCGCAGCGATCGAGTTCGCGCGGAACGTTCTCGGCATTGCGGACGCGAATTCGGCGGAGTTCGCCCCCGAAGGGGAGCATTCGGTGATCGATATCATGCCCGATCAGCTCGGGCAGAAACTGGGCGGCACCATGCGGCTGGGCGCGTATCCCTGCAAAATCGCAAAAGACAGCCTGCTCTTTGCCGCTTACGGAAAAAGGGAAATTTACGAGCGGCACCGCCACCGCTTTGAATTCAACAACGATTACCGCGCGGCGTTCGAGGCGGCGGGCATGCGCTTTTGCGGCACCTCGCCGGACGGCAGGCTCGCGGAGGCGGTGGAGCTGCCCGGAAAGCGGTTTTTCCTCGGCGTGCAGTTCCACCCGGAATTCAAATCGCGCCCCAATGCGGCGCACCCCGTGTTCCGCGAATTCGTGCGCGCGGCGGCGGAGAGGACGGAAAAATGAAACTCAACGAAAATTTCAAAAACCTGAAAGAAAGTTATCTCTTTTCCTCGATCGCGGCGAAGGTGGCGGCGTTTTCGCGGGAACATCCCGAAAAAAAGATCCTGAAAATGGGCATCGGGGACGTAACGCTGCCCCTCGCGCCCGCCGTGGTAAACGCCATGCGCGCCGCGGCGGAAGAGTTGGGGAACAAACAGACTTTCCGCGGTTACGGCCCCGAACGGGGATATGATTTCCTGCGGGAGCGCATCGCGGCGCATTACCGCGAACTGGGCGTTTCGCTCGATACCGACGAAATTTTCGTGAGCGACGGCGCGAAGAGCGATCTCGGCAATTTCCTCGATCTGTTCGACCGGGAAAACACCGTGCTCGTGCCCGACCCCGTATATCCCGTTTACGCGGATACCAACGTGATGGCGGGGCGGAAGATCGTGTATGCGAACGCCTGCGCGGAAAACGGTTTTTTGCCCATGCCGGACGAGAGCGTGGATGCGGACATCATCTACATCTGTTCGCCGAACAACCCCACGGGGGCGGCGTATTCGGCGGAACAACTCGCGGAATGGGTGCGCTACGCAAAGCGCAAAAACGCCGTTATCTTTTACGACGCGGCGTACGAGGCGTTCGTTTCGGAGAGCGGGCTCGCGCGGAGCATCTACCTTGCGGAGGGCGTGCGGGAGTGCGCGGTGGAATTCTGCTCGTTTTCCAAAACGGCGGGCTTCACCGGCGTGCGGTGCGGCTATACCGTGGTGCCGAAGGAGCTCGTTTGCGGCGGTTTGTCGCTGAACGCCATGTGGCTGCGCCGCCAGACGACCAAATTCAACGGCGTGAGCTACATCGTGCAGCGGGGCGCGGAGGCGGCGTATTCCGAAGAGGGAAAAAAGCAGATCGCGAAAAACATCGCCGCATACCGCGAAAACGCGGGGGAGATCTGCCGCGCGCTCGATCGGCTGGGTGTGTTTTACACGGGCGGGAAAAATTCGCCCTATATCTGGCTGAAATGCCCGGGCTTTTCGGATAGTTGGGCGTTTTTCGATTACCTTTTGGAAAACGCGGGCGTCGTGGGCACGCCGGGGTGCGGTTTCGGCGCGAACGGCAGCGGTTTTTTCCGCCTTACGGCTTTTGCCGATCAAAAAACCGTGCGGGAAGCCATGGAAAGATTTGCCGCCCTGTTCGGGTGAAAGGAGAAAAACAAGATGTGTTCGATATTCTGCTGTACGGATAAAACGACCGACAGGCAGGCGCTTGCCGCCGCGTTTGAAAAAACGATTTCCCGCGGGCCGGATATGAGCGAAACGGCGGAACTGTCCTCGGGCTTTTTCGGGTTTCACCGCCTCGCGATCATGGGGCTGAACAAAGAGGGGATGCAGCCTTTCTTTCTCGGAAAAAACGCCGTGGTGTGCAACGGCGAGATCTACGGGTTCCGCCCGATGAAACGGGATCTCGAAAAGAAGGGATATGTTTTCCGTTCGGACAGCGACTGCGAAATTCTCCTGCCCCTCTACCGCGAATACGGGCTGAAAATGTTTTCCATGCTCGACGCGGAGTTCGCCCTCGTGCTCTACGACGGGGAAAAGGACGAATATATCGCCGCGCGCGATCCCATCGGCATCCGCCCGCTGTATTACGGATTTTCCGAAACCGGCGGGGCGATCGTGTTCGCCAGCGAGCCGAAAAACCTCGTGGGTCTGTGCGGGGAAATCTTTCCCTTCCCGCCCGGCAAATATTATTATAAAGGGAAATTTTACACCTATTGCGACATCGCCGCCCCGCAGGAAAAGATCTGCGGCGGCATAGAGGAAGTCTGCGCGGGCATCCGCGAAAGGCTGGTGGAGGGCGTGCGCAAACGGCTGGACAGCGACGCACCCCTCGGCTTCCTGCTCTCGGGCGGGCTGGACAGTTCTCTGGTGTGCGCCATCGGCGCAAAGATCCTCGCCCGCCCGATCAAGACCTTCGCCATCGGTATGGAGAGCGACGCCATCGACCTGAAATACGCGAAGGAAGTGGCGGAATACATCGGTTCGGAGCACGAGGAGATCATCATCACAAAAGAGGACGTGCTCGCGAGTCTGGAAGAGGTGATTTACGCGCTCGGTTCGTACGATATCACCACCGTCCGCGCCTCGGTGGGCATGTATCTTTTATGCAAGGCGATCAGGGCGCGCGGCGACGTGCGCGTGCTGCTCACGGGGGAGGTTTCGGACGAGCTTTTCGGCTATAAATACACCGATTTCGCGCCGAGCGCGGAGGCGTTTCAGAAAGAGGCGGAAAAGCGGGTGCGCGAACTGCATATGTACGACGTGCTGCGCGCCGACCGCTGTATTTCGGTGAACTCCATGGAGGCGCGGGTGCCGTTCGGCGACCTCGGTTTCGTGCGCTACGTGATGAGCATCGACCCCGCGATGAAACTGAACACCTACGGCAAGGGAAAATACCTGCTGCGCAAGGCGTTCGAGGGCGATCTGCTGCCCGAAAACATTCTGTGGCGGGAAAAAGCGGCTTTTTCGGACGCGGTGGGGCATTCTCTCGTGAACGACATCAAAGACTATGCCGAAACGCGCTACGGCGCCGATTGGGAGGCTCTCGCGGAAAAATACGCCTATCACGCCAAACCCTTCACCAAGGAAAGCCTTCTTTATCGGGAGATTTTTGAAAAGTTTTATCCCGGGCAGGCGAAGATGATCAAAACCTTCTGGATGCCGAACAAAAACTGGGAAGGCTGCAACGTGAACGACCCGAGCGCGCGCGTGCTTTCCAACTACGGCGACAGCGGAAAATAACC